>NZ_JFXG01000026.1:0-36174 GCF_000588015.1 Acinetobacter sp. 1294243 | reverse complement strand
CTGACCATTTCTTCCAAATAGTTCTTCCTAAACGTTTAACTGTTCGAAGCAACTCATTGCGTTCTAGCGAGCCCATCTTTTTATCTTTCCATGGCTTCGCATTTTTTCTTGGTGGAATCACTGCATGTGCTTGCCGATCCGCAATGACCTGTCGGCACTGTTTGGTATCATAAGCTCCATCGGTATAGACGGAGTCAACTCTCTCATCTTGTGGAATCTGATCGAGTAAATCACCAAGTACCTGTGAATCACTCACATTGTTGGTTGTGAGCTGAACAGCGCGTATTTGTAAGGTTTTAGCATCTATACCAATATGTAATTTACGCCATTGGCGACGATATTCAGGCTGATGTTTTTTACGCTTCCATTCACCCTCACTTAAGAATTTCAGACCTGTAGAGTCAACGATTAGATACAGTCCAACACAACTTTTTTGATAGCTAATCACAATCTCAATATGCTGTTGTCGTCTACAAATTGTAGTGTAGTCTGGCGCTATCCAATTTAACCCACAAAGATGGATGAGACTTTGAACAAAGCCTGTGACCATGCGTAAAGACAATCGAAAGAGAGATTTAATCATTAGGCAGCATAGCTGCGTCGGAGTAAGTTTGATTTCGTTCTTGTTTGCCTTTTGATGGGGCATACCATTGCGTAGCAGGATCAAACCAAATGGCAATATTTCCACGATTAATGAGAGCTCGGTTATATGAAGACCAATTGGTTGTGCGATAAATTTTAGGTGTCGACTTATTCATTTGAAAATTATATTGTGGAATAAGCCTTTAGAGATAGGTTTGTGCAACAAAGCCCTATAAAAGGCCAGCGGCTTGCCATATTGCTCAATGTAGACTCTGGTCGAAAGCATATAGTCAAAGATGGTTTAAGCCTCACAAAAGCGCAGATGCAGCAGCTTTCCAGTGGCATCATCAATATAGACCAGCAAGCAGCATTTGGCAGCTCGACCCTCAAACCAGTCATGATATGAGCCATCGATCTGGATCAGTTCACCGAAGCAATCACGGTTATATCTAGGCTGATATGGACGTTTCAGGCGTTTGGATCGCGGAATCCAGAGTTCATTGGCTGTCATCCAGCGTCGAACCGTTTCTACAGGAATACTCAGACCGAATATGCTGCTGAGCTTCTCATGAGCCAAGGTTGGACCAAAGCCCAGCAGATGTTCAGAAATAATGGAAAGGCATTCAGACTTTACAGCTTCATCATAGCGTTGATGGCCAGGTTGACCACGACTGGCATGTGTCAGGCCTGAAACACCGTCTTGCTTTAGCTTCTGCAATAACCGGGTAATTTGACGGGTTGAAAGATTCAGAATTTCAGCAGCACGGGCTTGTGTAATACGTTGATCTCGAACGTCTTGCAGGACTGCAAGACGTTGTATTTCCTTGTCAGACATAGTGATCAGCATCTCAAGTTTTATCCAGTCCATGATGTTGATGTGCATCATAGACCAGACATTTTTATTGGTGAGAATATAGACATTTTGAATGGGTTCTAACAATTGTGATTTCGTATAATCTTGATTATGTTAAATTGAGTATATGATACATTAAGTTCATATTTCTCTATTCTTTACCTATTTTTGAACGCTCATAAGCACCTCGTTTATTAATCATTTTATCTAACTTCAAGGTGTCTATAAAATTGGTAACTATTCACACACCACGATTTATCGTTGGGTTCAACGTTATGCTCCTGAAATAGAAAAACGCTTACGCTGGTATTGGCGTAATCCTACAGATCTGAGCTCATGGCATATTGATGAAACTTATATAAAAGTGAATGGACAGTGGTCTTATCTGTATCGTGCAGTTGACCAACGTGGCTATACCATTGATTTTTATCTTTCTTCTAAACGGAATACTAAAGCAGCCTATTGTTTTCTTGGGAAAATCTTAAAGAATGTGAAGAAGTGGCAGATTCCCAAAGTGATCAATACAGATAAATCACCTACATATGGAAGTGCTTTATCACGCTTAAAACAGGAAGGAAAATGTCCACCAGATCTTGAGCACAGACAGATTAAATACAAAAATAATGTAATCGAATGTGATCATGGAAAGTTAAAGAGGATCATCCGAGCGACGTTAGGTTTTAAATCGATGAAGACGGCTTATGCCACAATCAAAGGTATTGAAGTGATGCGAGCACTGCGTAAAGGGCAAGCTTCATCATTTTATGATGGTCAACCTCAGGGTGAAGTCTATCTGGTGAATAGAGTTTTCGGTCTTTAAGTAATTTTTAAAGGGAAGATCATCAGCTCAGATCTCTATTTGCAACAGTGCCCTCAAGAAGACTATATTCGCTTACAGCTCTACTGCACCAAACAAGGTAAAGCACTCCCGGCATTCAAGTTTTGCTTACACTTAGCTTGTATGGGTAGACCAAAAATCATAAATGATCATGAACTAATAATAGATAAATGATGCTCAATTAAGATCTTAAACAACCTATGTTTTCAATGTTTCAGCATTAATATCAGCATACGGTTTACTTAGTAGTTAACCATATCAACCCTATTGATTCATTGATATTGACACGCAAGTTAAATGGAATATAAATACCTTACTTTTTGATCGTTAAGATTGCAGAAGTCATTAAGCTTAACTTCTACAATCTTTATGATTTCACTGCTTATTAAGCTAAATTGCCATGGAATTGTGTAGCAACCCAATCCGCAATATATGTACCAGCATTTGCAGTATTATCTAGACTACTGTGTTGTATACCACCCTCACGTTCAGTAAAGATTTTCAATTCACGATCTGGGCTATTTACCAACTGATCATAAGACTGGTGTGCATATTCCAATGGAATCTGTTTATCCGCCTCACCATGAGTCACCAAGAATGGGACACGAATATTTTCTAGCACACCATTTAGATGTACGTTTTGTGCGATTTCCATGAATTCATCCATGTCTTTGGCTCCCCACACCCAACGTACATGCTCCCAGTAGTGCGGCACTGGATTTTCACCTTCACGTTGCAAACGACGTTTTTGCATTTCCCCCCAGTTATGGTTCGCACCCCATACCACACCTAATGCAAAGCGAGGTTCAAATGCGACTGCACGTGGGCAGTAATAACCACCAAGTGAAACGCCAAGTAAACCAATTTTCAGGGCATCAACATCTGGGCGCTGTTCCAAATAATCGACCACTTCACTTGCCCATTGTTCTGTTTCAACTACAGCAGTCAGACCATGTAAGCGTAGCGCTTCTCCTGTCCCAGGTTGATCAATGAACAAACTAGAAATACCACGTTTTGCTAAAAGCTGTGGAAATAGCCCAGCACGATAGACCATTTCTTTGGTGGAATCTAACCCATTAATCACCACTAAACATGGTGTTGGTCCCTTTACCCCTTCTGCATGAGTATATAAGCCCGCAATAATACCCTCTTGATATGGAATTTCGACGCGTTCACATTGTTCTTTGGCTAGTTGGATACCTTGTTGGAAGGTATCTAAAAATTTGGCATATAAGGCTTTACGCGGAGCATAACCATGTGCCTGCATTCGTTCAGCGGTAATGTAGTAAATCGCTGCTCGATTGAGTTTATCACCCGCACTTAATAATCGCCCTGCTGCTTTATCTTCTTCCGCTAGTGCCAGTAGATTGTCTCCACCCTGTTCCCAAGAAGCTAAAAATGCCGCTGTGCCAGGGTCATCTCCCTCTTTGGCAATGTCTGCGAGTGGACGACACATGGCTTCAATTTCACCAATTTTTGCGCCCATTTCAATTGCAGCCGCGACAGCTAAACTCCAAACATAGTTGGTTTCAAAATATTTAAACATCCTGTTTATCCTTTATAAATTACTCAGTTTTTTCGGTTTTCAGTTCACGCATGTAGGCTTCTTCACCTTGATAAAAACCGACATCCCAAGGAATTTCATCCATCATAAAGGCAGGAGGTTTAGTCATCCATGAAGCTGTACCAAAACGGAATTCCCATTCACGTGGTATCCAGTTGTCATCTAAATAGTCTGTATCTGCACCATATTCAGTCTCCCCACCAACAGGTGAATCGAAATAACAGAAAATTGCAGAACCAATTCGATGTCGTCCAATTCCCAAGAAACCATGCGTCCAACCACGTTTTGTCATGTGATTAGAACCAATCATGACTTCATCAAAATCTTCAACCCCGAAACAGGTATGATGAAAACGTGGAATTCCACCTGCCCCCGGCACCTCACAGTTCAATAGGAAGGTGTTGTGATGCTCATGTGCCCCATCTGCACGTAAATAGGTACCAATGCCTTTTTGATGATCAGACATGCGAAAGTTCAAACGATCACGAAAAAAGGCAAAGGTTTTCCAATAATCTTTGACTGCAAAAACCACATGATTGATGGTTTTTGGAATAGCACGTCGACGCCATTTTCGATGTTGGTTCAGGCGATTGATGTTGCCAGATGAGTTAATCGGATCAGTAGAATAAATCACTTTCTGACGATCAAAGACGCGCAATGCCAAAGGCAAACCACAATCCGAGTAAAAACGCCAAGCGCCATCATCCCCTAAAGTAACTTCACGGTCCTGTTTTAAATCATCGACCAAACGTTGCAGATTATCTTCAGTATCGACGCCCCAAATGGTTTCCTTGACACCAAACCCTGTATATGCTGAGTCATCGGGCATAGAAGCGTGATCAATCGAGCGTACGATTACCGTTGAACCTTCTGCCAGACGATAAATAGTTTCTTCAGCATTTGAGCTTAAACGTTGCAAGCCAAAATCATCTAAAAATTGTGTTGCTTTTTCAAGGTCTTGAACCCCATAAAGCAATGTATCAATACCAACAATTGCCATAGTTAAATTCCTTTTAGTCCTCGTTCCAATCTAAAGAATTACGATATGGAATTCAGATTAGTCTGCGCTTGAACAATCCACAAATGCTTTATATGCATGGTTGGTATCCATGAAACAAATAGTTTTGTTTTAACAAATCCATTCCGCAAATTATTAATGATTGATTATGGAATGTGACTTCATTTGCCTTCTATGTCTTAATGAATTATATTCATTAATGAATATAATTGAGCTTTAGTATATGTCACAAAATCAAAATCTCGGTCAATATCTTGATCATCTACATGCCTTGGTTGCGAGCGTGCTTTTCCCACATATGGGCAAAGCTTTAAATGGTGAATTTTCTTTTAGCCAACTCAACACCTTGTTTCTGCTATATAAACAAGGCTCTTGCAGCATTGCCGAAATTGCTGCAAATGCAGCGATCTCGCACAATGCTGCAAGTCGCATGGTGGATCGTCTGGTACAAGGTGAATATGTAACACGTGTCGAAGATAGACAAGACCGTCGCCTTAAGAAGGTTTCGCTTACCCTTGTTGGTTTTAACAAACTCAAGGAATTACAGATCATTACTACAGATGTGTATAACCAAGTGCTATCAGCTGTACCTTTCGAATTACAACAACAACTTGAAGCTACATTGAAACAGATTGAGCCATATCTCCCCACGATTACCCGTTTCGTAGCAAATCCAAGCATTGAAGAGGTTCAAGCATGAATGCAACATATCTCAGGTATTCGATTATTTTGGGCATTCTGACGGCTTTTGGTCCAATTTGTACCGATTTTTACCTACCTGCCTTACCGCAAATTAGCAGTGATTTACATACCTCAGTGCCGCTCTCTCAACTGAGTCTGACGGCTGCCCTAATTGGTTTAGGTATTGGACAGTTATTTTTTGGTCCTTGGAGTGATCGAATTGGTCGTAAAAAACCGCTGATGCTGGCATTGGCACTATTCACTTTAAGTTCGATTGGCTGCATGTTCGTGCAAGACATTACCCAAATGGTGATGATACGCTTTATCCAAGGCTTTGCTGGTGCAGGTGGTGCCGTGCTTGCCCGTGCCATTGCCAGTGACCGTTATGCAGGTAAAGAGTTGGCACAATTTTTTGCCTTAATTATGGCAATTAATGGGATTGCCCCAATTCTTTCACCTGTCCTTGGTGGAATACAGTTACAGTTTACCGAGTGGCAAGGACTCTTTGCCAGTTTATCGATTTTGGGTATAGCCATTTTTCTGCTGTGCTATTTCTTCATTACAGAGTCACACTCACCCAATCGAGTAGAACAGTTACAACAGTCAGTTAAACTTGCTTTTACTACCGTCCTGAAAGATAGGGTTTTTATTGGGCTATGCCTAATTCAAAGTATGATGATGGGTGGACTATTTGCTTATATTGGCGCATCCTCGTATGTGTTTCAAGAAAACTATCATTTCTCAGCTCAAAGCTATAGCCTGCTGTTTGCAGTAAATGGGTGTGGACTGATTATTTCTGCAATCACGACCTCAAAATTGCTGAATTATTTTTCTGAGAAAAAACTGTTGATGATGGCACTTGGCATTGCACTTGTTGCCAGTTTAGGATTGCTGATTGTGGGTGCCTTACAAGCATCGATATTGCTGTGTCTCGCGTTGTTATTTATCACCATTTCCACTGTAAGCTGTATCAGCTCGTTGACCAGTGCGCTTGCGATGGCACGTCAGCATGAATTTTCAGGAACCGCCTCGGCACTGTTAGGTTTTCTGATGTTTGCGATTGGTGGTGTGACTGCTCCCCTAACCACTTTGTTTGGCACTTCATTATTGTCGATGAGTACTGTGATTTTTATGTGTTATGTACTTGCAGGCTTAAGTTATCTGATAACCTTTAGAACTAAAATACAAATAGCTTAACCCATACAAAAAAGGAGCTTATGTCTTAGCAACATAGCTCCTCCAATCACATCAACCTTTGGAGATATTAGTATCCCACGGTAAATCGCTCACGAATATGCTGCGGTTTCTCTAATTCATCAATCAGAGCCACTGCATAATCCTGCGTGGAAATATGGCTCATACCATCTTTAGTCAATAATTCCTCTTTGCCTAAACGAAATTGCCCTGTACGTTCACCCGATTTAAATATCATGGAGGGTGATAGCACCGTCCAATTCAACTCTGGTTCTTGGCGCAGTGTTTCCAAAATTGCAATACCTGCTAAAGCTTCAAGTTTAACATGCTCGGGAAATTTTGGATCATCGACCAAGCGCTGCCCAGACTCTAGGGTTAATCCCCCAGCACCACCGACCATCAGATAGCGCAGTACAGCGGTTTCTTTCAGGGCATCCAGTAAGTGGTCAATCTGCGTATCGGTAAAATGAACAGCACTAATCACGGCATCTTGCCCTGTCAACAAAGGAATCAATTGTGCCGTATCGTTAATATCTGCCTGTCTTGCCTCGACCTGTTGATACTGCGCAATTTTTTCAGGAGAACGAGCAATTGCCGTCACTTGATGACCACGTGTCACAAGTTCATTTAAAATACTTGAGCCAGCCATACCGCTTGCCCCAATCAATGCAACTTTCATGTGTTTTTCCCTTGTTCTCTTATTTAAAATAAAAATCCACCATCGACATGAAAAACTTGCCCAGTCATATAGCCTGATTCTGGGGAAATGACAAAGCTTAAAACTCCCGCTAAATCCGTTGGCTCCCCATTACGTTTAATAAACTGGCTATTTTTCACATCTTCAAACAGTTCAGCAGGTAGGGCATGTTCACTGCCTGAATGCTTGATTAGACCTGGCGAAATTGCATTCACCGTAATGCCTTTATCTCCTAACTCTACAGCTAATGCTCTGGTTAATCCTATCACCCCCATTTTGGCAGCAATGTATGCCATAAAACCCTTCTGCGGACGACCAGTATTACTTGAAGCAAAATTGACGATTCTTCCCCATCCTTTTTCGATCATTTTAGGAGCAAAACCTTGGCTCAAAATAAAAGAAGCATCGACGTTCACTGAAAATGTTCTTTGCCATTCGGGTAATTCTGTATCTGCTAATTGTTTCAAAGGGATATAGGCAGCATTATTAATCAAAATATCGCAACAGCCATGATCATCTAGCACCTGTTTAAGCAAATGCTTAACTTGATCTGCTTGGCTTAAATCGCATTGATATGCACTGGCTTTTCCACCTGCATCTTGAATTTGTTGCAACAATGGCTGGCAATCTACAAAATCGACCAAAAGTACGTGATAGCCTTCATGCGCCAATTTCAAAGAAAATTCACGACCTAAACCACCTGCTGCACCTGTGATTAATACAATTTTTTCATGTTTCATGAATGTGTTCATCCTTTTGTAAAATTGAATGTAATGTAAAGTTACGCTTTTTATTTAATAAGATGGCTTACCTGCCAAACCTAAGATTTGATCCAGTTGAAAATGTAGAGTTCCGCCAAATGAAAGGCCTGATTCTGGAATTACTGAACTGTAAGGATTCAACATGCTATTGCTGTTCCATGAATACATGACAAATGGGCTGAAAATTATGCCTTTACTCAGGATAAAGTTTGCATCTGCAGAAATGGCTGTTTCGGTCTGACCAACGGTATAGCCTGTACCACCTGCAGCTAAATGTGCATCTTCTAAAAATTTCTGTTCAGCATCTGTTAAATGTGCCCATAGAAAATTCAGTCCATAACTATCAAATGGACGAGATTCAAACATGTGACTAAAGACGATTCCTGCATTGCCCTGATTTTGAATCCCTTTTGTATTTTCATCATTAAAAGCCTGTGTCATGCTGGCATAAGCTGAAATGGACTTTGGTACTGGACTATCTGTTAAGCCATGATCCTGACGCCATAAGGTTTTCTTCGCGCCTAAATAAACTCCAGATACCCCCACGGTAGTTTTAACTGAGCTTTCAGTATCAAAAACTTTCGATGTTCCTTTAACGGTCGAATAAGGATTTACTTGTGTAGCATCATTATAGAAACCCATAATCTCGTAAGAAAATGGATATTTTTCCATCGAAAAATCAGTCTTATACGAAACATTGGCCAAATAGACGTTACTCATTTGCCCGCCGATATCACCAGAGTTTGTTTCCCAACCATTAGTAAAAGGGAATGCAGCATCACTGCGCCACCAACCCGTTTGCACCCTGAGCTTTGGATTCAAGTCATAAGCCATACGTGCACTCCAGTTTGAATAAGGTGGAGGATTGATTCCCACGATATTTTGTAATGAAGCACTGACGCACATGGTCGGTGAATTACACATCGGCAAAGCAAAGTAATTTCCAGCATTACTTTTACCTGCCTCAAGGGTCAATTGATCATTCAACAATCGCTGTTCAAAAGTAAATAAGGTTAAATGACTTGTGTTAGGTATATAAGGACCAAGTGTACCGACAATGGTACTACTCGCCTGACCACCATATGTGCCATTATGAACCCACGGTGCAAACAAATGTTCATAGTGAATCTTACTGCCAGAAAGACCCATTAGCTTTTCTAAATCCAAGGTCGCCCCAACGGTAAAAATTGAAACGGCTTCGCTTTCTCCCGTTTTTACACCAACCTTTGGATTAGCAAAATACAACTCCGTGAAAGTTAACTTTGGGGTAATCCCATGATCAACTAACCATTGACCTTGGTTTGACAATATTCCACCTTCCTTCGCAGGCATCGGATTTTCAGCAACTTGAACCTGAGGACCAATTCTTTCATTAGGTGTATTTTCAAAAGCCAAGAGTCCATCATCAGCTAAGGATTTGTTTTCCTTATTCAAAGTCTGCTCTTCAGCGAATGTTGTCTGATTAGCCAAGATCGTCAGCATTGATAGCATTAATAATGTTTTTTTCATAAGAAATCCTTTCTTGTGTTTTTTAGGGAAAAACGTCCCTACGGGGCTAGCAACAGCCCGATCAATTGTTAATTAAATTCATTACTTTAAGTGATTAAGAAGCGGTCGCTCCTGCATCGACCTTCAGGTCTGTGCCTGTGACCCATGCCGATTCATCCGATGCCAGATAGATTGCTGCCCATGCAATGTCTTCGGGTCGACCAATCCGTTGTCGTAAAATCTGCTTGCTTAAAGCTTGCTGCTGAAAAGCAGGGTCTTCTTGCATATGTGCCCGTGTTGCAGCAGTTTCAATCAGCCCTGGGGAAATCGTATTAGCGCGAATTTGAAATGCACCACCTTCCATCGCCAGTTGCCGTGTCATTGCCAAAACTCCGCCCTTGCCTGCGCAGTGCGCCAATGCTGGTGAGCCTTCCAGTGCCATCCATGCATTGGTTGAAGCAAAGTTAATGATTGAACCACCTTGCTGTTTCAGGGCATGCCATGCTTCCTTGCACAGCAAAAACACCACATCCAGTTCACCGACCAAGGTCTGTTTCCAATGCTGATAACTCAGTTCCTCTATCGGATGAAAATGGGCAAATGCAGCAGCATTCACCAATACATCAACTCGGCCAAATTTTTCTAAGGTTGCCACGACCAGTGCCTGAACCTGTTCAGGCTGGGTCAGATCACAAGTTGCAATACTGATTTCCAAACCTTGTTGCTGGGCTTGTGCCTTAGTCTGCTCGGTCAGTTCGGTGACAATGTCACAGCCCATCACCTGTGCCCCTTGGGCTGCAAACATCAGTGCGCAGGCTTTGCCGATGCCGTTGCCAATTCCTGTGACGATTGCCACTTTATTGTGTAGCCGCTGCTGCATATGATTTCCCTACCTATGCCTTGTCTGGTGTTGCAACAGGTTGTGTTGCTGTTCCTTTCACAAATCCGAGAACCAAGGCAATCAATGCCAGTGGAATCAGCACCCAGCCTGCCAATGCCAAGGTATTGAACAGATTGCCTGTGAACTTAGTTGCTGCTACAAACAGAATCGGGCTAAAGAACATGCCTAAACAGTAACTGCCATACCACATGCCTGTGCCAATACCACGTTTAAACCAAGGCAGATTTTTCATGTTCCAGATCGCTAAGGTCGGTAGCAACAGGCCACAGCCAAAGCCATTCAACAAAGCATAGAGTAAAATCTGATCGGCGGAAGTTGCATGTGACATCAGTAAGAAACTTAGCCCAATCAGACCAAAAGCAATAAACAGGTTATGTCCGACTTTAAACTTCAAGCGTGAAAACACATGCACGCTCAATGTCCCAGCCACAATCAAGGCACTACATGCAGAAGAAATATTGCCTGCTACTTTCGGTGAAGTCTCGCCAATCGAACCCAAAATAAATGCCATCTGGATTTGTAAAATCATGAATGCCAATGCGCCAATGCAGGTCACGACACAGATGAAAAACAACAGTTTTGGCTGAAAGGTCACAGCTTGCGCTTCATGGTCATCATCGGCAGACATTTTGTGCTGCTGAGGTTCCCACAACATAAATGCACCCAAGATCCCCAGCACTACAGGCACCGCATATACCGCATACGGTACGCGCCAGCCAAACTCACCGAGCGCACCACCAATCATGAAAAATAGAATTGCCGAACTCGATGCAAAGGTGGTCTGTAAAGCTAGATAACGCTGACGCACCGCACCCGAATAATAATCACCAATCAGAGTCGTACTGATGGTCACAATCACCGCTTCGGCCATACCAAGAATCACACGGCTGCCAATAATGGCGTAAAGGCTGTGCAGAAACAGAGGCAACACACCGATCAGGCTATAAATAAAGGTCGCCATGACCAGCATCTTTTTCCGTCCGTATTTGTCGGCAAACAGTCCAACCACAGGGCTGAGCAATGCCACCAACAGCCCCGGAATCGTCAGGGCAATCGGGACTAAAAACTCCACATTGGGAATATGGGAAAACTCAGCCTGCATTTGTGGCAGACTCGGGGCAATCACAATCGCCGCCATCGGAGACAAACAGTTGAGAATCAGCAGTAAATAGGCAACAAACTTACTTTTTGATTCGAAGTTATCGCTAATCATGTTCATGATAAACCACTCCTTGGTTTATGAATCTGACTCAAGCTTTTGAGAACTATCAGTCGAGATTTAAAGTATTTTTAATGAGATGTTGGATAGATCCGTCATGTTTAAAGCCAAGTGCATCTGCCCGTCGGGTATGAATCTCAGGGTATGCGCCAAAATTTTTCTCAAGTTGTGGGTTATTGCTGTCGAAGCTGACCAGCGTGTCGGTATTTAAGGTAAATTCTTGGGCCAAGCCATCCACCACCTGCTGCATGCTCAGGCGCAGCACAGGCAAGGTAAAGACACGACGGTCTTGCTGTAACTGTTCTTTAGGCAGACTTGCGGCATGAATTAAATTGTCCACGCAGCATTTCACTGACATCCACCATGCCACCGCATGCTGTGAAACTGGGCAAGCAAAAGTGCGTTGCTGTGACAGCGTCCAGAACACATCACTCATAAAGGCTGAGAGCAATCCCGATGGCTGCTGTGGTCGTGCCACAATTCCCGGTAAACGTACCGCGACACCATCAATCCAGCCTTTACGGCTAAAATCATCTAGCACAATTTCGCCAAACTGTTTTTGCCCTGCATAAGTCAAATGCGGTTTTAGCGGGGTGTCATCATCAACCTGTTCTGGCAAGTCCGAACCATACACGGCAATGGTGCTGGCAAATACGACGCGCGGACAGTTGCCTTGTTGCTTGAGCTGTTCAAATAAAAACAGCATTGCATCGACATTGACCTTACGGCTGAGTTCATAATTTTGCTCGGCCATACCGCCCGGAATACTGGCTAAATGAAACACCACATCCACAGGTTGTGCCAAGGCTTGCTCAATCAAAGCCGTATCAGAAAAATCACCCTGATAATACGCCACGCGCGGATCGGCACTACGTTCCTGAAACTGTAAGTCCAGCAGACTGAGTCGGCTAAAGTTGGACAGTTCTTGCTGTTGCTCCAGCAAGGCTCTGACCAAGTTCGACCCGACAAAACCATTTGCGCCTGTCACGAGAATGTGCATGTTACACCTCCTGATACGGAACAAATTGGTGGTTAATTTTGCCAAAAATGCTTTGTCCGTCCTGCCCTTTCATTTCAAACTGCAAGCGGTCGCCAAATTTCAAAAATGGCGTTTTTGGCTCACCCAGTTCAATAATTTCGATGGCGCGTTTTTCTGCCAAACATGCTGAACCGACTTCTTTATAGTTCTGATTGGAAAATGTGCCTGAGCCTAAAATTGTGCCGACTTTCAGGTTACGGGTACGTGCCAAATGCATCACCAGTTCAGGGAAAGAAAAACTCATTTCCTCACCATTCGGATGTCCAAACCACTCGCCATTGCACTGAACTTCTAAAGGCAGTTTGATGCGTCCGTCATGCCATGCATCACCCAACTCATCAGGTGTCACTGCAACAGGCGCAAATACGGTACTTGGTTTAGCGCGTAGCGGGCCAAAGCCAATACTGACTTCTTTAAACAGGTGCGCACGCAGGCTAACATCATTCAATAACATAAACAGTTTGATGTGTTTTTCTGCTTGTTCTGCCTGTACGCCCATTGGCACATCATCCAGAATGACAGCGACTTCACCTTCAAAATCAATCTGATGCTCTTCACCCGGCACAGGATAATCATCACAAGCCCCCAAAAAGTCATCGCCCGCACCCTGATAAATAATCGGCACACCTTTGTCTTTTTTGATGTCAAGTTTAAATGCCTGTTCCATCAATGAACCATGATTTAAAAATGCCGAAGCATCTGCCCATTGGTAGGCACGTGGCAAAGGCGCCATGGCTTGAGCAGGATCGAAAGCAAAGGCATCTTGTTCAGTTGCATCATTCAGGGCAGCATATTTTTGTTGCAGCTTTGGCTCGGCTTCATCCCAGTTTTCCAAAGCATCTTGTAAGGTAAGCGCAATGCCTGTTGCCAAAGTCGCGGTTTTTAAATCTTTAGAAACGATGACCAAGCGGCCATCTCGACTACCATCTTTGAGTGTTGCCAATTTCATTTTGCTGTTCCCTCATTGTTCCATAAATCAGGATATTCAATCAGTTCAATCAAATTCCCAGTGTTATCGCGCAAAAATCCCATTGCTGTTCCGCCAATCACTGCTTCAAACAGAATGTCGGCATTTTTTTCTCGAAGCTCGGCAAACGCCTGTTTGGCATCTTGCACCGCAAAGCACAGATGTTTATGCCCGTGGGTTTGCACATCGAGGTTCGGCATACGGCGTTCGTCTGGCAGTGGTTTGGCATTGGGCAATTCAAACAGTTCAATGCGAAAATCACCGCGTTGAATAAAGGCAATCTGTGCAGGAATCTGTTCAATAAATTGCTTTTTTTCCAGTTCAAACCCCAAGTAATCGCAATACCACGCAATACTCTCATCTAGATCGGCTACGCTAATCCCACCATGATGGGGTTTCCACGCAAAAACATCCTTGCTCATCGTACTGTTTTCCCTATTGTTTTATAAAATCTGCCGCCCACCATCGACGGGAATGATCGCGCCTGTGGTAAAGGTGAGCTGGGTGGCCACAGCAACAACTGCCGCAGCGACTTCTTCAGGTGATGCTAGACGTCCTAGTGGCGTAGACTGGGCTTGCAGGTTACGCCAGTCTTGGTCTAAGCCTTTGACAAACTCGGTATCTGACAGACCTGGGGCAACCGAAACCACACGAATGTTTGGCGCTAATGCCCGTGCTAGTGAAATGGTCAGATTATCCAGTGCCGCTTTCGAAGCGCAGTAGGCAATATTGCTGCCCATCGCAGTACGCGCAGCGATGGAACTGATATTCACAATCAAACCATCATCACTTTGCTGAAGTAGTGGTTGTAAAGCACGCACCACCGCAATCGCCCCACGAACATTGGTGGCAAAAATCGTATCAATCAAAGCATCATCCAGACTGGCAAGATCAGCATGTTCAACAAAGCGCGTGGTGCCTGCACAGTTCACCACCATGTCACAGCGTCCAAAGTGCTGCTGAATTTGGCTTGCCAAATCGGCTAAGGCAGCGCTGTTGGTGACAGGTGCTGCCGCCAACAAATGCCCCTGTTCCACCTCAGGCAAGCTGTCAAGTACTTGTTGGGCTTTCTCGGCAGACTGGTTATACCCCACCACAATGCTTGCGCCCTGTGCTGCCAAAGCCGAACAGATGCTATGCCCCAAGCTGCCTGTCGCCCCCGTGACTAAGGCAACTCGACCTGCCAATTTCATGCGCTTGCCTCAACAATCGTAGGCGCTATATGTTCCGTTGCGCTTGGCTTCAAACGACGCACACGGATATCCGCCTGTTCTTTATGTCCAGAGAAATGCTCGAGTGCACAGAGACGTGAACACACTTCACCAATGGCCACGCTGGCTTCATCGGTCAAAATACGTTGATAAGTATGGGTTTTAATAAATTTACCGACCCACAAACCACCTGTGTAACGTCCTGCGCCCATGGTTGGTAAGGTGTGATTTGTCCCAATGACTTTGTCGCCATAGGACACGTTGGTACGGTGCCCCAAGAACAAGCCGCCATAACTGGTCATACGTTCTAAGAACCAGTCAGGGTCTTTGGTCATCACCTGTACATGTTCACTGCAAATACGCTCGGACTCTGCCAGCATTTCTTCATCGGTATCACACAGGATAATTTCGCCATAATCACGCCATGACACGCCGGCAATCGGCGCTGTATCTAAGCGAGCCAAGACTTTTTCAATCGCAGCAGGCAATTCATCTGCAATTTTCTGGCTGGTGGTCACACAGTACGCTGGTGACGTTGGACCATGTTCCGCTTGTCCAAGTAAATCGACTGCGACCAGTTCTGCATCGACCGTGTCATCACAGATCACCATGGTTTCTGTCGGCCCTGCAAACAGGTCAATCCCGACACGACCATAGAGCTGACGTTTCGCTTCGGCAACAAAGGCATTGCCCGGTCCAACAATCATATCCACTGGGGCAATCTGTTCTGTGCCGAGTGCCATGGCTACAATCGCCTGCACCCCGCCCATCACATAAATTTCGTCTGCACCAGCCATCGCCATCGCGGCAATAATTTCAGGGGATGGTTTGCCATCAAATGGTGGCGCACAGGCAATCACACGTTTTACGCCTGCCACTTTTGC
Source organism: Acinetobacter sp. 1294243 (assembly GCF_000588015.1). Taxonomy (NCBI): domain Bacteria; kingdom Pseudomonadati; phylum Pseudomonadota; class Gammaproteobacteria; order Moraxellales; family Moraxellaceae; genus Acinetobacter; species Acinetobacter sp. 1294243. Next base: position 20,277 of record NZ_JFXG01000026.1, on the reverse strand, counting down.
CGTCAAGACACTCATATGTGCCGATGCCAGCAATGGATATTTACCACCTGGGATATAACAACCCACCGAATTCACTGGAATATTTTTGTGTCCCAACACCACACCCGGCAAGGTTTCCACTTCTACATCACGCATGGACTGCAACTGGATTTGGGCAAAACGGCGGATTTGGGCCTGAGCAAATTTAATGTCTTCAATCGCTTGTTTCGACAAACTGTCGATGCAGGCTTGAATTTCAGCTTGGCTCAAACGAAAAGTTTCAGGATTCCAGCGGTCAAATTTTTCCGAGTATTCACGTAGCGCTGCTTCACCACGCTGTTCAATCGCCTGAATAATGTCTTCAACCGTCTGACGCACTTGGGTATTGAGCTCTGCTTTCACTTCGGCAGGTTTGCCTTTTTTGAGATGTCGAATCATGTGGATCTACTCCTTTATTTCCAATGTCTTAATTTTTGTCCTGCCACAGGCGAACGGAAAAATGGAATTCGCGTGCCTTGCAAACTGCCTAAATACACGGTTTTTAAATCTGCCCCACCAAAGGTAATACTGGCCATCCACGGCGCGAGTTTGCCGCGCGATGCCTGCATAATTTCGGGGGTTAATGTCTTGGTTTTATAATGCTGATTGAGTCGAGCATTGGCTTCAGGATGGCTGTCATCCAAAATAGTCACGACCTCCTGTTCAGGCGTAATCGCGATTAGTTTGTCCACCATCACCAGAGTTACCCATAAATTCCCATAGACATCAAAAGCAAATCCGTCTGGGAATCCTTCGAGTTCTTCAGGTCCATAAACTTCACGATCAGACAGAGTTGCATCATCAACAACCCGAAAACGGGTAATACGTCGTACATTACTTTCAACCACATATAACCATTCCTCATTGTCATCGAATCGGATTTCATTTGCACCGCCGAGCTGTTCAGCCACCACGCGAATACCATTTTCATCAATCACGCCAATATAGCCATCCAGCTCATCAGAATTGATGGATTCAGTCCACGGCTGCATGGTGGTGGTGACGGTAAACCAGATTCGTCCTTTTGAATCAATTAACGGGAAATTGGTTTTTCCTAAAGGTTGACCATTCAGTTGGTCATAAAGTACTTCTACCTGTGCGGTGTTTTTATGTAACTTTTCAATGCGGTCTAAACCCCAGTTACAAATAATAAAGTCACCTTCATCGGTCATTGCCATGCCATTCGGCAGCGAAGCACCCTGTGCCTTGACATAGCGATCCTCAAAACTGGCATCTTCCTGAACTTCAATTTCAGGAGCGATTAAAGTCTGTTGTCCTTGCGCGTCGATGTGCATCACACCACCGCGAGCATCGGCGACCCAGAGTGAATGATCAGGCTGAGCAATAATGCACTCGGGACGCTGTAAATCCTGACCAATAAATTGAATATCATCTACATTCAGCGTCCAGCTTTTTAAAGGATTTTGTTGCATGCTCATCTCCTTAAATCGGCTGCGAAGTGACTTCAATCATTTTAGCCATCATGCCGGCAAAGTTGGCGTCAGGCGTTGGGCGCTGTTCCCATTCACCAATCTGGATTGACCCTTCATTGATAAATTTGCAGCGCTGATAACGACGTTCCATAAAGCCATCCAGTACATGCTGCACATCAGGTGCGGAGGCTGCCAATTCACCCAGAACCACGGCATCTTCAACGGCTTGTGCTGCACCCTGCCCCATATGTGGTGTGGTGGCATGTGCTGCATCGCCAATCAACAGCACGCGTCCGTTGTACCACGGTGCAGGCATCAAGATTGCTTCCAGCGGGCGATAAACTACTTGGCTTGGGTCAGTAATTTGCTGTTTTAATTCAGGAATCAAGCCCCCAAAACCATCCAGACGTTTCTGGAATTCTTCAGCAAGGCTGTTTGGATCAAAGAATGGATTACCAGGTTCTTCCCATACCGCCAAAATATATAAGCTGTCTTCGGTCAATGGGGTATAGCCGACTTTCCCACCCGACTTGCCTTCAAACATGTGCGAATACAGTAAGTCTTTTGGTCGTGGCAGGTTATAGCGCCATACGCCTTGTCCTGTAAATTTTGGCTTATACTGTTCGCCAAATACCTGACTGCGGACTTTGGAATACACGCCATCTGCACCGACCACCAAGTCATAACTGTCTTGCGTACCATCGGTGAAACTCACAGTGGCCTGTTCAGCGGTTTGCTCAATCTCGTCAAAGGTCAAACCTAATTTGAGATTCACACCTTCGCTTTGAATCGCATCTAAGAGCACTTTATGTAAGGCTGGTCGGGTCAGACCTAAATTGGCAGGATATTGTTCACCCGCAAGCTGTGCACCACTCAATTCCGCTTTGACTTCACCATCAATATTACAGATACGTAAACCCTGATAAGGGAAGCCAGCTTGAACCGCTTCATCAGCAATCCCTAGTGCAGCCATGGCACGAATGAAGTTTGCCTGAACCACAATGCCGACATGATAAACTTTAGGTTCAGCATTGATTTCAATGACGTCGACCTGAGCAACTCCTGCTTTTCGTAGTGCAATTGCAGTGGATAAACCACCTATTCCACCGCCAACGATTAATACTTTTTTTAGTGCACTCATGATTTTTCTACACTCCATGTTCCATTTAGAATCGGCAATTGGACACGCAACTCCTTGTTCCAAATGGCTGTTTCTGTATTGGCAAAATCGAGAGGATTAAATCCAATCGCTTTGCGCTGTTCCATGAAGCTAAAATACATGCTGCATAACCATTCATAAAATTTATTATTTAGATTGCTTGTATCTACACAACAAATACATAGATGTGATTGAATGATTGCCTTGAATTATTTTTATAAAAATAAACCTCTACCATCAGAAAACTCAGTATCTGAAGTAGCAGGTTTGAGAAAGATTTGAATAAAATTGACTGATTAATTTTATTATTTTTAATAACGTATAAAATTTATTCTAAAAATACATATCAACCTATTGGGCGTCGTATTCAGCTCGACAAGCTTTTATTTGTGCTTCATGCACTTCTAGCCAGCCAATTAATCGATTCAGTTCCTGTACCATCGCCTGCCCCAACTCAGTCAAACCATACTCCACCTGAGGCGGCACCGTCGGAATCACGGTGCGCTGAATAAAACCATCACGCTCACAGGCACGCAACTTTAAGGTCAAAATACGCTGTGATACAGGCGAGTCTGCCATCGAGTTAATCTCTTTGAGTAACTGGGTATAACGTAAAATTCCCGTACGTAAAATCATTAAAATCAACGGTGTCCAGCGGTCACCTAAACGGCTCATGGTTTCACGAACTGGACCATGCGGGTCGTTACCTTGCTGCACACGTTTACGAAATTCTTCTAGCTCAATCTGCTGTTGTGATTGCAACCCATGCATTGTGGCAACTTCCTTTAAAAAACATCTTACATAACGAACATTTATGTAACTAGCATACAAAAAAGTGCTGTCTTCCGCATCCGATTTTTTGTCTTTATGCTTAGCCCCAATCACAGCTTAAAACGAAAAAAGGAAAGGAGTGACATGATGTCTCAATATGATGTAATTGTGATTGGCGCTGGACATAACGGATTAACTGCCGCTTCCTATTTAGCGAAAGCAGGAAAGAAAGTCCTAATTTTAGAGCGAAAATCTTATGTGGGTGGTGGTGTATCGACGCGTGAACTAAATACCCCAGGCTTCTGGCATGATGAACACTCTAGCGTACATATCATGATTCAAGGCAACCCAATGATCCGTCAGGACGAACTCGGTTTATTTTCCAAATTTGGCTTGAAGTACAATTATTCAGACGTGCCATATGCCTCAGTTTACGATGATGGCAGTTCGATTATTTGCTACAAAGATTTGGATAAAGCCTGCGAATCAATTGCTCAAATCTCTCCGAAAGATGCTGAAACCTATCGTAAGTTAGCACAAAAAGCGGCTTCATTATTGCCGATGTTTCTGTCAGGTTTTTATTCACCGCCCCTCCCGATGGGTGCGATGGTCGCCATGCTCGACCAGAGTGAAGAAGGTCGCGAAATGTTTGACTACATGCAGCGCAGCACCTATGAAATCGTCAACCGCCTGTTTGTACATGACAAAGTCAAAGTGCATTTGCTGCGGGTATTGGCTGAAAACCTGCAATTGCCTGACGAACTCGGCACAGGCATGGGACTGTTTGTCTTTGTTGGCATCATGCATACCTATGGCGTTTCGCAACCAGTAGGTGGCAGTGGCAAATTGTCTGAAGCCTTGGAGCGCTGTTTTAAACATTATGGCGGTGAAGTTCGTCTAGATGCTGAAGTGAAAAAAGTCCTGACCTCCAACGGCAAAGCGGTTGGCGTGGAAATGCGTGATGGCGAAAAAATTTATGCCAAAGATGGTGTGATTGGCGCGCTGCATCCACATGTCATTGATCGCTTTATCGATGGGCTAGATGAAAACGTGGTACGTCGCGCCAAAAATGCCTCACTTGCGCCATTTAGCTTGTTCGTCAGTCACTATGACTTGCACAACCCTGCCGAGTTTTACGCACATAAAGATGTCAGCAAAGGCACCATGCTGACTATGCTCAGCACAGAAAACCTGTCTGAACTGATGGATGACTTCGACGAACTGCGTCGCGGTAAAGTCTCAAAACGTCGCTTGGTGGCAGGGGGTGATGAAAGCCTGAATGATCCGACGCGTGTCCCTGCGGGCAAAGGTATGTTCCACGGCATTACTTTCGCTCCGTATGATCTTGCCGAAGGTGGTTCAGCGCGTTGGGATGAATACAAGGAAGAATTTGGTGAACTCAGTCTGGCGGCTTATCGCAAATATGTGAAGAACCTGACTTCGGACAACATTATTGCGCGTAGCTTCCATTCCCCACTAGATCTGGAACGCAGCTCACCAAATTCTATGGTTCGCGGTGATGTACATGGTGTAGCCCCTTATTTTTACCAATGTTTCGCACATCGTCCAACTCCTGACTTAGGCCGCTTAACCGTGCCTGGTCTCGATAACATGTATCTAGTTGGTCCATTCATGCACCCAGGCGGTGGCGTATTTGGTGCAGGCCGTGCAACAGCCATCAAAATGTTTGATGACATGAATATTGATTTCGACAAAGTAGTAGGAAACTAATTATGAAAGTCTATGGAAATGACAATAGCGAACTGATGAATGTCAGCACCATTGAACGTAATGGCAACGAGCTGATTTTAAAAGGCAAGATTTTTGGCGCAATGCCGATGACGGCAAAACTCAGACCTGAGGAGGCTCGTGCTGCGCTAAAGCTCCTCAATTTTAAAACGGTTTTATTTTTAATTACCTTACTGTTTCGTGCTTCAGTTGGACGCAAGAAATAGCATCCATACCATTTTCTTCATCCTCGCTCATTCATTCCGATCCAAGGATCGGGATGAATCATCCAAAACAATAAATCCGCATAAATTGACATGATGTCAAAACAACACCACCAAGCATGGAACATTGCACATGGATCAACAGTATTTTCTAAACAATTATATCGGTAAATTTAATCAGCAAGACCATTCAGGTTTTGAAGAGTTTTTTGCCCCCAATATCAAAATGTTTAATGGCGGTCTAATTTTTGAAGGTGTCGAAGCCGTCAAAGAACATTACCGCCAGATCTGGAGCGTGATGAAGGAAACGCTCAACGTCAAAGAATATTTACCCGTCAATGACAACCGTCTGGTGATTGAGCTTCACACGCATTTTGATGTTCCAGAAGATAAAACTGAAACGCCATTTGGTGAAATCAAACAGGGACAACAGTTCGATTTTCACGGCTTAATTCTTTATAAAATCGATGAAAATCAGAAATTTTATGAAGTCCATGTGTCTTATTTTAATTTCATCAAAACCGATGCCGATGGCACAAAAACCAATATTGGCATGCCCCATTAAGCCGATTACACCCTAAACAAGGATATGTTCGAAACGGTGAGACAGGACGCGATACCATTTATTTTTCTGCCTTATCAAGATCAGAACAATACGCCCTTTCTCACATCTGTTGAAGATCGAGGGAATTATGAATCAAGGAAAAACGACCATTGAAAAAGTGGTTGGGATTAAGTCTGGCTTTACCACACTGCTGTTATTGCTATTTGTCTGCTTGTCGCCGATGGCAGCCATTGTCATGGCACCCAGCCTCCCTAAAATTCAGCAACACTTTGCCCATGTACCGCATATTGAGTATTTAACTCCGATTGCTCTAACCATTCCGGGTTTAGTCATGGCGATTGTTAGCCCGCTGGTTGGATTCCTCACAGACAAGTTTGGTCGTAAAAAATTACTCATCCTTTCCACCGTGGCTTATGGCATGGTGGGAATAGCTCCCATGTTCTTAGATAATTTTTATTTTCTTCTGAGCTCTCGTGTCATTTTAGGTGTATTTGAGGCTGTTGTACTTACAGTAAGTACCACACTAATTGGTGACTATTATTCCCCAACGTTGAGACAACGTTATTTGGCATTACAAGTGACTGCTGCATCAACTTCTGCAATTTTCTTTTTTGCACTTGGTGGATATTTAGGTGGAATTAGCTGGCGCCTTGCATTTATTGTCTATGCAGTACCTTTAATTTTTGCTGTTCTTGGTCAAATTCTTTTATGGGAACCGAAAGTCAAAAACAGTAATCATGACTATCTCAATGCGGAAAGTACTGATGAAACAATCACGTTCCGTCCTAATTTTATGCTAGGTATCTGGATCACAGCTTTTATTGCTGCCGTGACCTTCATGATTTTACAAATTCAAATTCCGTATTTATTAAATGCAATTGGTGAAAGTTCACCCAAAACGGCTGGTAATATTGCAGCACTTTCAACCGTATTTGTAGTTTTAGGTACGCTTACCGTGCAATACATGATAAAAAAATCAACGCCAATTTCTCTCAACCTATTGATTGGATTTGGTCTAATTGGTTTTAGTTTTATTTTATTGTCCAATGCTCAAAGTGCAAATGAAGTTTTAATTTATGCCATCATTAATAGCTTCGGTTCGGGAATTTTATTGCCATCAGTTACCTTTTGGAATATGCGCCATTTACCTCAAGCCAAACGCGGTCTGGGCACAGGAATATGGAACAGTTTTTATAATTTTGGGATGTTTTTTAGCCCAATATTAATTGTATATTTCAATGGTTTTACAGGTAGCTTACAACATACATTGGCTCAACTTGGTCCGTTACTGCTTGCCTTTGCAGTATTTTGTATTGCTTTCGATGTACTGCGTTGTTTTATTTTGAAAGCAAAAACAACAGCTTATTAATTCATTAATAAATATTCAAAAGGGTTAAAACCAACCCTTTTGAACTCAGATTACACAACTAATTTTTCAGCGACATCTATTACCAGTTTACGGAACCACTTTAAACCTGCATCATTTTCCTGGTACTTGTTCCATTGCATACAGATTTTAATTTTCGGAGCTTCCCATGGCAGTGGAGCCACATAAATTGGTAAATATTCTGCGCATTCTAACGCCAGCTTTTTATGCATAATCGCAATATAAGGTGTACCAATCACAAATTGCGGCACACTAGTAAAATTTGTCGCAATATATGCCACGTTACGTTTAATATCTAGATTTCGAATTAACCAATCGTCAATCATCGGTGTCTTATTAATTGCCCCCAAGCGCACAACAACATGCTCAGCCTGTGTATAATCTTCTAAAGTTAACTGTTTTCCTTTTAAAGAATTTTGCTCCCACATTACACAGACGAATTCATCTTCAAAAATATCTAGACTTGGATGTTCATCTAAAATACTTAAACTGGGCAAAAGTAAAATATCAACTTTCCCACGTTCAATTTGCTTTTCCGCTTCAGTGGATGGCATTAGTTGTTCAATTGAACATTGCGGAGCCAAACGATAAAGCAATTGATTTAATCGAGGCAATAAAACATTTCCAGTATAGTCAGATGCCATAACCGTGAACTTTCGTTTTGCTGTTGATGGATCAAATTTATTTTTATTATTCAATACAGTACGCATTTGAATTAATAAATCACCTACAGGTTTAGCCAGATTTTCACCCATTGGAGTTAATACCATACTGCGCCCAACCTGAACTAAAAGATCATCTTCAAAATAATCTCTTAATCGAGCTAATGCAGCACTGGTTGCTGGTTGACTTAAAAATAATTTTTCACCAGCCCGAGTAATATTTTTTTCCGTTAACAAAATATCTAGTGCAACTAATAAATTCAAATCCAATCCATCAAATCTCAACTAAATCTCCTTGTAAAAATTTGATAACTATGAAAATCATACAATTCAGTGTATCAAAAATATACTGAAAATATTAATGATTTCGTAAAAATAATAGTCTGCCTCTTTTTCAAATCTAATGTTCCGAAACCATCAACATCTAAACAATTTTTAGTAATAAAATTCTCTTTAGTCAGAAATTTGTTTTATTTTTATGCTTGAATTCCACAACAAGGTAATCACCATCTAAATTAGATTAAAAATATTTTACGGAAAAATACCATCAAAATTGATCATTTCATGTTCTATGTAAATCTTTAGTTTTTATAGGTCGTCTGTTATTTTCAATTCAAATAAAGGTATTTGGTAACCTCATTATTTCTTTGTGTACCTACCAATTATTTGAGTTAATTTATTTCAAAATTTAAGAGCCTAACCATTTGTAGATTAGGCTCTTAAAATTACAGATATAAAGTCAAATCAAAACAATAACAACAACACTAATTTATTCTGCATCGGCTCCACCACCTAGAACTTTATAGAGTGTCACTCTATTGGTTTGCTCTTCCAATAAAAGTGTTACTAATGACTGTTGAGCAGAATAATAGGTTCGCTGAGCCGTCAATACGTTCAAGTAGCTGGCTTGACCTTCTTTATACAATGCATTCGACAATTCAAAACTACGTTTAGATGACCGAACTAAATCCTTCTGTGCCGTCAATTGCTCATCAATAAACTGACGAGTAACCAAGGCATCTTTCGCATCAGAGAAAGCAGATTGAATAGCTTTCTCATATTGTGCAATATAGATGTTCTTTTGGATTTTCGCTGAATCTAAACTGGCTTTGAGTTCGCCCGCTTCAAAAATTGGCAAACTAATGGTTGGAATAAATGACCATGTTTGAGCACCTGCACTGAATAAATTATCTAAAGCATTACTACTTCGCCCAGCTGTTGCCGTTAATGAAATTGTAGGAAAAAAAGCAGCTCTTGCCGCACCAATGTCAGCATTAGCCGCTTTTAAGGTATGTTCAGCATATAAGACATCGGGGTGATTTAATAAAACCTCAGAGGAAAGATTATTTTGAATTTCAGCCAATTGTATCGAGTCAATCTCTAAAGTTTGAGCAGGTAATAAGTCCTCAGGTACTTTGGTTCCAACGATCAAATCTAATGCATTTTTTGACTGTGCTAATAACTTTTTATAGCTCGCAATATCTGCTCGTGCACTGTCAACACTGGTCTTGATTTCTTCATAATCCAATGCAGATGAAATGCCAGCTTTGTACTTCGCATAAGTTAAGCTGAGTGTTTTCTCTTGACTTGTTAAAGTTTGCTGAGCAATCTGTAACTGTTGTTGATACGAAGCCACTGTCAGCCAATCACCAGCTACCTCAGCAATTAAACTCATACGAGAACTGCGCTGAGTTTCTTCAGTCGCAAAATATGTTTCTAAAGCTTCACGACTTAGACTTTGAATACGCCCAAATAAATCTAACTCCCAACTGGTAAAACCAACAGATACGCTTGTACTTCGAGAAACCTGCGTTGTATCAGAGCTTGTCCCCGACCGTTGCGCTGTTTGTGATACAGATGAACTCACACTTGGAAATAAATCAGCTTGTTGAATACGATAAGTTGCGCGTGCTTTATCAATATTAAGCATGGCTACACGTAAATCACGGTTATTTTGTAAAGCCAAAGTAATAACATTCTGCAAACGCGGATCAATAAAGATCTCTTTCCAATCAATGGCACTTACTGCAATTTGTGCTGATTGAACTCCTGAATTATTCAGTGAATGTTCAACTGGTAATGTAGGTCGTTGGTACTGTGGGTCTAAACTCATACAACCCACGAGAGTACTCATACATGTGACCAGTACTACAAATTTATACATTGTTCGCATCATGTATTCTCCTGAGATTGTTTAAGTCCTTTCTTTTTTGAAAAAACACTACGGATCAGTACATAAAATAATGGAACAAAGAAAATACCAAATACGGTCGAAATCAGCGTCCCGCCAAATACGCCTGTTCCAAGCGAATGTCGTCCACCAGAACCAGCACCCGTACTCACAACTAAAGGTAATACTCCTAGTAAGAATGCAAAGGACGTCATCAAAATTGGGCGTAGGCGCATTTTAGCTGCATGGAGAGTAGCTTTAAGTAAAGTTTCGCCTTTTTCTTCAAGCTCTTTTGCAAACTCTACAATCAAAATAGCATTTTTGGCTGAAAGTCCGATGGTGGTGAGTAAACCAACTTGAAAGTAAACATCATTCGATAAGCCACGAATACTGGTAAAAGCCAGTGCTCCCAATACACCAATCGGGACAGCAAGCAATACTGAAAATGGAATTGACCAGCTTTCATACAGTGCCGCTAAGCATAAGAACACAAACAAAATAGAAATTGCATATAGTAATGGCGCCATACTACCTGACTGTTGCTCTTGATAAGATAGACCAGACCAAGCGTATCCAAAGCCATTCGGTAGCTGTTGTACTAGCTTTTGCATTTCAGCCATTGCCGTTCCAGAACTTACACCATCTGCAGCCTGACCACTAATTTCCATTGACGCTGTACCATTAAAACGTGCTAGTGTCGCAGGTGAGAAATTCCATCCACTTTGTGTAAATGCTGAAAATGGAACCATTTCATTATCGTCATTACGGACAAACCAACGATTAATATCTGTTGGTACCATCCGTGAAGAGGCTTCACCTTGTACATATACTTTTTTAATACGTCCATTGTAAATAAAATCATTCACATAGCTACTACCCAAAGCTGTCGCTAATACTGCATCAATATCACTCTGGCTAACTTGTAAAGCACCTGCTTTCGAGTCATTGATTTTTAATGCAAACGTTGGGGCATCTTCTAAGCTACCATAGCGAACTGATGTCAGATTTTTATTTTGCTGTGCTAATTGCAAGAGCTTATCTTTTGCTTCCACTAGTGCATCATGACCTGCACCACCTAAATCGGTTAACTCCATAGTAAAACCTGAACCTTGACCTAACCCAGGAATACCCGACGGTGCCATAGCAAAAATCTGAGCATCTTTAAACTGATTAGCCATGTTTTGAGTAATTCGATTACCCACATCTGTCGCACTGGATGAACGTTCATCCCAGTCTTTCAGTTTAATAAAGCCCATACCTGAGTTCTGCCCACTTCCTCCAGTACTAAAACCAGCAACACTCATGATGGACTCTACTTCAGGTTGCTTTTGTACATACTCGGCAACTTTATCCATCACTTGTACAGTTTCTTGCTGCGTGGCACCTGATGGCAATTTCATCGACACCATTAACATCCCCTGATCCTCTTCAGGTAAAAATGAAGTCGGTAATTTCCAAAACAACGCACCAATCGCAACAATAATGGCAAAATATACAGCTACACCCATGCGTTTATGCGCAATCACCCACTGTACACCGCGATGATAACGCTCAGTATTCACATTAAATTTTTGGTTAAACCAATCAAAGAAACGAGTCAAAAAGTTACGTTTCTTTGATTCACTATGTTGATCTAATGGTTTGAGTAAAGTGGCACATAAAGCTGGGGTAATCGTTAAAGCAACAATCACTGATAAAATCATGGCTGATGCAATCGTGATAGAGAACTGGCGATAAATTTGCCCAGTCGAACCGCTAAAGAAGGCCATCGGAATAAATACAGCCGTCAAGACCAGAACAATACCAATCAATGCCCCAGTGATTTGTTTCATTGACTTTTCTGCAGCCGCTTTCGGATCTAAACCTTCTTCTGCCATGATTCGTTCTACATTTTCAACGACAACAATAGCATCATCAACCAAAAGCCCGATGGCCAAGACCATGGCAAACATTGATAAGGTATTGATTGAATAGCCCAGTACTGCAAGCACTCCAAAAGTTCCCATCAATACCACAGGCACAGCGACGGCAGGAATTAAAGTAATTCGCCAATTTTGTAAAAACAAATACATAATTAAGACCACTAAAATAATGGCTTCAAATAATGTTTTTACAACTTCTTCAATCGAGATTTTGACAAATGGAGCAGTACTATAAGCAACCTTGTAGTTGACCCCTGACGGGAAAAATGCTTTAAGTTCTTTCAGCTTGGCATCAACAGCCGCTGAAACATCTAGGGCGTTCGCACCAGAAGCGAGCTCAATCCCCATACCTGCAGCATTACGACCATTGAACTTACTTAAAGCAGAGTAATCTTCACTGCCAATCTCTACTGTCGCCACATCAGCTAATTTAACTTCTGAACCACTTTCATCTGATTTCAAAATAATATTTTTAAATTGGTCAACCGTTTTTAAGCGACTTCGTGCAGTTACTGTTGCACTTAATTCTTGACCCTCTACAGCGGGTAATGCACCTAAAGATCCTGCTGCGACATCACTATTTTGAGTTTCAATTGCTGAAATGATATCACTCGGCATCAGTGAATATGTTTTTAGCTTTTCAGGATCAAGCCAAATCCGCATTGAATATTCAGATCCCATCACCTGAACATTCCCCACCCCATTCACACGGCTAATTTGGTCTTTTACACTAGAAACCATATAGTCAGCTAAATCGGTACCCGTCATGCTGCCATCTTCAGATATAAAACTGAGCACCATGAAAATACTGCCCGATGACTTCGTAACGGTCACCCCATTACTTTGTACTGACTCTGGTAAAGAGGACTGTGCTTGTTGCAATTTATTTTGCACTTGGACTTGGGCTGTATCAGGGTCTGTACCTGATGCAAAAGTCAACGTGATTTGTGAACTTCCTGAGGATGAGCTACTTGATGACATATATAATAAGTTATCAAGCCCTGTCATACTTTGTTCAATCACCTGAGTTACTGAGTTTTCAGTTGTCTCGGCCGAAGCACCCGTATACGTTGCATTAATACTAACTGAAGGTGGAGCGATATCTGGATACTGCTCAATCGGCAAGGTGAATATAGACAATGCACCTGCTAATGTAATTACAATCGCTATCACCCATGCAAAGATAGGTCGATTGATAAAAAAACTTGCCATTATTTTACCTATCTTTACTGAGTTTTAGTTGATGGAGTCATGTTTGCTTTTACTTCTTGTCCAGCAGATACCGTACTCGCACCTTCAACGATCAGCTTCTCACCTGCTTTCAGTCCTGCGGTAACCACCCACTGATTACCTTTGGTTTCTGCAGTTTGAATCACCCTTTCAACAACCTTGTTATCATTACCTACTAGTTTTACAACTGGATCACCCTTATGATTCCGTGTTACGACTTTTTGTGGAATCAATATTGCCTGATGGTTTACAGCTAGTGGTAATTCAGCTTTTACATATGCGCCAGGTAATAATAAGTATTGTGGATTTGGAACCAATGCTCTTAATTTGACACTTCCAGTGCCTGTATCAACTGAGGTCCCTACAAACTCAAGCGTTCCAGATTCTTTATATGTCGTCCCATCTTCCAGAATTATGTGTACAGGAATTTTCCCATCTATTGATTTCAAGGTACCGCTTTCAATTTGTTTTCGTAAATTTAACAACTCAGCACTGGAAAGTGTGATATCGACATATATTGGATTTAACTGCTGAATTGTTGTAAGCGCTGTGGTTTGCTCTGCTGTAACAAGTGCGCCTGGTGTATACGTTGAAGTTGAAATACGACCTGAAATTGGAGCACGTATAGTGGTATAACCTAAATTAATTTTTGCAGTGTTAAGATCTGCTTTCGCAGAAATTACAGCGGCTTCACTTTGTTTTAATGTTACATCAGCATCAATCGCATCTTGCTTACTCACTGCTTCAATATTTAACAAGTTTTTATAACTTTGTGCTTTAGGTCTAGCAGCCAGTACAGCAGCTTCTGCTTCTACCAATGCCCCCCGCGCATTTTCATAGGCAGCTTGGTACAACTTTGAATCTAATGTATATAAAACCTGACCAGCTTTTACCTCATCACCCTCTTTAAACATTCTTTTTTCGATAATTCCACTGACTTGTGGGCGAACATCTGAAACCATATAGGCTGTCGTTCGACCAGCCAAGGTATGATTCATCTCTATTGATTGGGGCTGTATTAACCTGACATTAACTTCTGTGGCTTGCGTTTTAGGTTCAGCAGGCTGATCTTCCGTACAGCCTGAAATAGTGGCAAAACAACATAGCATTATTGCTGTGAGGTACGTCATTTTAAGACGAGGAGATAGAGTCATAATTCACTCATTTTGTGGAGTTTAAATATTTTTTTTGCATTTAACAGATGAAGGACTAAGCGATTTAACAATCGCCAGCTCATTCATCAGGCGTTTTAAACATTGAGTCAAAGGTGCGTAATAAGGTAAGGTAAAATTTTTCAAGAATTTTCTTATCAACGTTATTTGAATACCCTTTAGCTGTTCTCAAAATCGTACCATCCGAAATAGTTGCAATAACTTCTGCTATTGCTCGTATTTCTGACTCAGATGCCTGTGGATAGCGATTTTTTAATATATCTAAACCTTTATACATTAATTCTTTTTCTGCTTGATCAACCAATTCCGAGTTTTTCTGATTTCGATCTAAGTTTAAAATCTCATAAAGTAAATAAAGTTCACTTTTTTCCATCTGATGCGGATAACCTTGAGCCAGATCGTAAGAAATACTTTCAATCATATTTTGTGAGTGTAAATCTGAGTTTTTCACCCTTTTATCAGCAATTCTTTTTATTAGATTCTGAATAATTTCATCTTTATCTTTAAAACATCTATAAATTTGTCCAGGTCCTAGCTGACATGCTTTTGCTATATCACTAATCGCAACATTATCTAAACCATTCTTCATGACCAAAACAAGTGCTTGATCAATAATACGCTGTCTTCTATCTTGCTGACTTTCATGTGAAAGTTTTGATTCTTGACTATACACTGTGAACACTTAATAATTTGAGAATTAACATTCTCAAGTTACCTGTGAAATATTAGCTCATCATGGTTTTCACTTTTCTTATTTGTCACTGTATGTATATTTTTGTAAATATCTCAGAGTGAATTACGTTTTTAATGGCACTGTTGCAAATAGAAATTTGAGTCGATGAAGTTCCCTTTAAAAAGTGCTTAGAGACCGAAAACCCTGTTGATTAGACACACTTCACCCAGAGGCTGACAATAATAAAATGATGAAGCTTGTCCTTTACGCAGTGCACGCATGACTTCAATCCCTTTAATTGTGGCATAAGCCGTTTTCATAGATTTGAATCCTAACGTGGCCCTGATGATCCGCTTTAACTTACCATGATCACATTCGATCACGTTATTTTTGTACTTAACCTGCCTGTGCTCAATGTCTGGTGGACATTTTCCTTCCTGTTTTAACCGTAATAAAGCACCTCCATATGTGGGTGCTTTATCCGTATTGATCACTTGTGGAATTTGCCACTTTTTCACATTATTTAAGATTTTTCCAAGAAAACAATATGCTGATTTGGTATTACGTCTAGAAGAAAGATAAAAATCAATCGTATAGCCACGTTGATCGACTGCACGATACAGATAAGACCATTGTCCATTTACTTTTACATAAGTTTCATCAATATGCCATGAGCTCAGATCTGTAGGATTACGCCAATACCAGCGTAAGCGTTTTTCTATTTCAGGGGCGTAGCGCTGAACCCAGCGGTAAATAGTCGTGTGATCAACATTCACACCACGTTCGGCAAGCATTTCCTGAAGTTCACGATAGCTGATGCCATATTTACAATACCAGCGCACAGCCCAAAGAATGATTTCGCCCTGAAAATGTCGACCATGGAAAGGATTCATATGCTGCACCTTTAGCTAAAACAGTCTTCAGCTTACCATTCGTGGTTATTTGCAACAGTGCCAAAATTACTGCCACACTGCTGGAACCTTAGCCGAATTAAGAAATATCCCCCTTTAAAAAGGAGGATATTGTTAAATTATTTACTTAATATTTCTTTTAATTCATCTGCACTATATGTCGATAAATTTTCTATAGCTGCTCGAACAATACTTGAACGATTTATTCTTGCATTTTGCCCTTTTACAACCAGCTCATCAATTAGTTTACTAATATCTTCATTTAGAGAAAAAGTGTAACGAATAAATTTTTTTTCACTTGATTCTAAAGCCTTTACTCTCTTTTCTGCACCAGATATAAATGCATCTAACATTTTATCTTGTTCTGTAGGTTCAGTTTTTTTGTTGAGCCCAGTTAACCCAGCCATAGTTATACTCCTAAAAATTCTATTGCAATACTTTCAATTTCAGCTTTCGCTTTAGGATCACTATTTACTTCAAAAACTGAAAGCCCATTTTCATCTGCATCATCATAGACATTTCGATTTGTTGTGATTGAATTCAATGCATCAATACCAAATGATTTGCATGCCTCTTTTGCATCTAAAATTCTTTGAACTTGAGAAGGAAGAGTTGGACACTGAGTAATAATTGCTCTCGCTTTCAGATTCGGATTTACTGTTTTTGCTAATTTTAAAACTTGTTCCATATGATTTAAAGTTTTTAGATCTCTTCGTTTTGGTCTAAACGGCAATAACATATGTGTAGCTATAGTCATTGCTGAACGTAATGCTTCAGAATCCTGTCCACCTGCATCAATAATAATATCTTGGTATCTTTTGTCTAAATCTTTTAAAACTGAACGTATATTTCCTGATGCTTGTACTGATGGAATATTATTTAATTCATCATTTTCATCTCTTTCTTTAACCCAATCAGTTGTTGTTCCTTGAGGGTCAGCATCTAATAAGAGGACGTCTCTTTGACTTTGTTGTAAGTAGACTGCAAGATTTTGAGCTAAACAGCTTTTACCAGCACCGCCTTTTTCACCACCAACTAAGATAATCATAATTTATGTAAGTTACGTAAGTTTGTTTGTGTATAATTTAAAGGTGATTTATGAAGTAATCAACTATCATGAAAAAAAAATTAAAAAAAAGTTATCCACAAAATAATAAGCTTTTTGAATTTATATATATTTATTTAAATTTATTATTTATATATCTGTTCAAAGCTTGGCTAGTAAAGGGATACAGGAAGTATATGTTGACAAATTCCTACCAATAAGTTGACTTTTTCCTGTTTCTAAGTTGACAAATTCCTACCAATAAGTTGACTTTTTCCTGTTTCTAAGTTGACAAATTCTGTGCATAAGTGGACAAATTCTTTTATTAAAAATACTTTCATTTGTGGACATTAAGTAGTATTGTCAATATATCTATTTATAACATTTTCCTTAATATATCTCCCTATGAGTAACATAGTATATAAAGATAATAATTTGGTTGAAGCATCGTATTCACTAAATCTATCTGAGCAAAGGCTAATATTAATTGCGATCATAGCTGCTCGAGAAATTGAGAAAGAACTTACTTCGGATACTATACTTACGATTCATGCTTCTGAATACATGAAACAGTTTAATTTAGGACGTCAAGCATCCTATGAAGCGTTGCAATCAGCATGTGATAATCTTTTTGAACGACATTTGAATTATAAAGCAATAGATCCTGTAACTGGAAAAATAGGAATTTACAAAAGTAGGTGGGTTTCAAAAGTGGGTTATGTTAAGGAAGAAGGATGCGTCCAACTAATTTTTGCACCAGATATTATCCCCTTATTTGTAAAACTTGAAGAAAAATTCACAAGATATGAACTTAAACAAATCTCACCACTTACAAGCATTTATGCAATTCGCCTGTATGAGTTACTCATACGTTGGAGATCAACTGGTAAGTTATATATTTCTATAGATGAGCTTAGATCAAAACTCGGATTGATAGAAGATGAATATAAAAAGATGGGAGACTTTAAGAAAAGGGTTCTTACAGTAGCTTTAAATCAAATTAACAAATTTACGGATATTACAGTTTCTTATATACAAAAAAAGGAGGGAAGAAATATTTCAGAATTACACTTCATGTTTGAAGAAAAAGAACAGGATAAAAGGAGCACAAGTGTTTCTTTAGAGCCAACTTATAAATTGACAGCTAAGCAATGTATATTTTTTGCTAAAAAGCTATGTGATATCACTAACTATCCAAAATTTGGTAATGATTTCGCACATCGTGGAGAGACTCTAGAAGACTTTCAGGAAAGGATATCAAGTGATCTTCTTGATAGCGATAATGTTAGAAAGTATTTTTCTTATTTGTTAGAAGTTGGTTATGCTCCTAAATACAAGAAGTAACCCTTTAGTTGATAGTCATTTTAAACAAAATATCAGGCCTTATCATACTAGGGCGTGTCCTCATTTGAAGAATTGTTTTTAAATACTTAAAATCCTCCTTTAAGCTCTTTTCATTTCTATATTTTTCCAATGGCACGTACTCTACTCACCGATGATATTTGGCAGCAAATTCAAGATACTATGCGATTACACGGTTGTTACTGTTCAAAAAACAGTAGAAATATCATGGAAGCTATCTTATGGAAACTACGTACGGGTGCGACATGGCGTGATATTCCTCAAGAACTTTGCCCTTGGCAAACTGCCTACAATCGCTTTAATCGCTGGACAAGTAAGGGATTATGGGATAAATTTTTTTTAGATTACGAGGCATTCTGGATCAGGAATGGGTATTCATTGATGGAAGCTACATACGCGTGCATCAACATGCAAGTGGAGCTCGGCATGGTTTCGAAAGAGCAATTGGACAATCACGCAGTGGACGAACAACAAAAATACATCTTGCAACCGACGCGAATGGATTACCGATTGATTTTAAAATCACTGGGGGTGATGTCCACGACAGTCAAGTTGCAAAACAACTGATTGATATTGTAGGCGAGGCAACTTATCTCATAGCTGACAAGGGGTATGATGCTGAGCACATTAGAATATGTGCCAAGAACAAGAATATGATACCCATTATTCCATTGAGATCAAACAGTAAGAGATCGAATAAGGAATTTGATAAATATCTATATAAATTAAGACATTTAGTTGAAAATGCTTTTGCAAGATTAAAACATTTCCGTGCTATTGCAACTCGATTTGATAAACTGGCACGCAATTATAAATCTATGATCCGTATAGCCTGCATATTTATTTGCTGCAAAGCCAAATGAGGACACGCCCTAAGTTTTTGAATAAGATTACTTTCATATGATTTTAATATGAATCATCATAAGTTACATAACTTATGATGGTTAAGTAACCACCTATCCTCCCTTTATAATTTGTTGCTGCAGTCATCATCACCGTTGGAATAAGTAGACAAATTCCTGACACGGAATACTATAACTGAGGTCACCTAAATAGCATACATAAGTTATGTAGGTTACGCCACTTAAATAAGTTAAGGCTGCAATCCGCATCATCGTTGGAATAAGTGGACAAATTCCTGACAAGGAAATTGCAGCGAGATTGGCTAAAGTTACTGCGCTAATTATCAGTTGAGATGTCGTTATTGATTATGCCTTATACGGAACTTAAGAATTGGGCCTCGTTGCGAACAGCAAAGCCAGAAATCCTGCAGCTCCGCGGACGCTGATAAGTAGACAAATTCCTGACACGAAATACTATAACTGAGGTCACCTAAATAGCATGCATAAGTTATGTAAGTTACGCTACTTAAATAAGTTAAGGCGCTAAAGTGATAAAAGCAACATGATGACTATAGCACTGAGCACTGGTGATTTAAGTCAATGCTGCAATCCGCATCATCGTTGGAATAAGTGGACAGATTCCTGATAAAGAGTGCTATAACTTACGTCACTTAAATAGGATACATAAGTTATGTAGGTTACGTCACTTAAATAAGTTAAGGTGCTAAAGCGATAAAATCTACACGATGAGCACATAACACTGGTGATCTAAGTCAATGCTGCAATCCGCATCATCGTTGGAATAAGTGGACAAATTCCTGACAAGGAAATTGCAGCGGGATTGGCTAAAGTTACTGCGCTAATTATCAGTTGAGATGTCGTTATTGATTATGCCTTATACGGAACTTAAGAATTGGGCCTCGTTGCGAACAGTAAAGCCAGAAATCCTGCAGCTCCGCGGACGCTGATAGGTAGACAAATTCCTGACACGAAACACTATAAC
>NZ_JFXG01000025.1:0-41145 GCF_000588015.1 Acinetobacter sp. 1294243 | reverse complement strand
AGAGAATTGAAGAACAACTTGTGTGGATTTTTACTGGTTGATTAATCGAAATAATTTTCATTGATTGATTGGTTTAAATTACTCGAAGTTTATTTGAGCGAAATTTAAGTCAGTAATTGATGAGCCAGAATTGGTACCTTGTCTTTAAATAAGGTACAAAATGATTTTAACTGAAGAGTTTGATCATGGCTCAGATTGAACGCTGGCGGCAGGCTTAACACATGCAAGTCGAGCGGAGAGAGGTAGCTTGCTACTGATCTTAGCGGCGGACGGGTGAGTAATGCTTAGGAATCTGCCTATTAGTGGGGGACAACATTTCGAAAGGAATGCTAATACCGCATACGTCCTACGGGAGAAAGCAGGGGATCTTCGGACCTTGCGCTAATAGATGAGCCTAAGTCGGATTAGCTAGTTGGTGGGGTAAAGGCCTACCAAGGCGACGATCTGTAGCGGGTCTGAGAGGATGATCCGCCACACTGGGACTGAGACACGGCCCAGACTCCTACGGGAGGCAGCAGTGGGGAATATTGGACAATGGGCGCAAGCCTGATCCAGCCATGCCGCGTGTGTGAAGAAGGCCTTATGGTTGTAAAGCACTTTAAGCGAGGAGGAGGCTACTTTAGTTAATACCTAGAGATAGTGGACGTTACTCGCAGAATAAGCACCGGCTAACTCTGTGCCAGCAGCCGCGGTAATACAGAGGGTGCAAGCGTTAATCGGATTTACTGGGCGTAAAGCGCGCGTAGGCGGCTAATTAAGTCAAATGTGAAATCCCCGAGCTTAACTTGGGAATTGCATTCGATACTGGTTAGCTAGAGTGTGGGAGAGGATGGTAGAATTCCAGGTGTAGCGGTGAAATGCGTAGAGATCTGGAGGAATACCGATGGCGAAGGCAGCCATCTGGCCTAACACTGACGCTGAGGTGCGAAAGCATGGGGAGCAAACAGGATTAGATACCCTGGTAGTCCATGCCGTAAACGATGTCTACTAGCCGTTGGGGCCTTTGAGGCTTTAGTGGCGCAGCTAACGCGATAAGTAGACCGCCTGGGGAGTACGGTCGCAAGACTAAAACTCAAATGAATTGACGGGGGCCCGCACAAGCGGTGGAGCATGTGGTTTAATTCGATGCAACGCGAAGAACCTTACCTGGCCTTGACATAGTAAGAACTTTCCAGAGATGGATTGGTGCCTTCGGGAACTTACATACAGGTGCTGCATGGCTGTCGTCAGCTCGTGTCGTGAGATGTTGGGTTAAGTCCCGCAACGAGCGCAACCCTTTTCCTTATTTGCCAGCGAGTAATGTCGGGAACTTTAAGGATACTGCCAGTGACAAACTGGAGGAAGGCGGGGACGACGTCAAGTCATCATGGCCCTTACGGCCAGGGCTACACACGTGCTACAATGGTCGGTACAAAGGGTTGCTACCTAGCGATAGGATGCTAATCTCAAAAAGCCGATCGTAGTCCGGATTGGAGTCTGCAACTCGACTCCATGAAGTCGGAATCGCTAGTAATCGCGGATCAGAATGCCGCGGTGAATACGTTCCCGGGCCTTGTACACACCGCCCGTCACACCATGGGAGTTTGTTGCACCAGAAGTAGCTAGCCTAACTGCAAAGAGGGCGGTTACCACGGTGTGGCCGATGACTGGGGTGAAGTCGTAACAAGGTAGCCGTAGGGGAACCTGCGGCTGGATCACCTCCTTAACGAAAGATTGACGATTGGTAAGAATCCACAACAAGTTGTTCTTCATAGATGTATCTGAGGGTCTGTAGCTCAGTTGGTTAGAGCACACGCTTGATAAGCGTGGGGTCACAAGTTCAAGTCTTGTCAGACCCACCATGACTTTGACTGGTTGAAGTTATAGATAAAAGATACATGACTGATGATGTAAGCTGGGGACTTAGCTTAGTTGGTAGAGCGCCTGCTTTGCACGCAGGAGGTCAGGAGTTCGACTCTCCTAGTCTCCACCAGAACTTAAGAGAAGTTCGGATTACAGAAATTAGTAAATAGAGATTTCGGTCTTGGTTTATTAACTTCTGTGATTTAAGTATCACGGTATTAAGCATGACCTGACGAAGGCGTGTTTATTCATTAACAGATTGGCAAAATTGAGTCTGAAATAAATTGTTCACTCAAGAGTTTAGATTAAGCAATTAATCTAGATGAATTGAGAACTAGCAAATTAACTGAATCAAGCGTTTTGGTATATGAATTTAGATTGAAGCTGTACAGTGTTTAAGTACACAAACAACAGATAGTAGCGATGAAGAATCGCACGGACAACACTCACTTGTAGGTGTTGACGACTGTTTGGGGTTGTATAGTCAAGTAATTAAGTGCATGTGGTGGATGCCTTGGCAGTCAGAGGCGATGAAAGACGTGATAGCCTGCGAAAAGCTCCGGGGAGGCGGCAAATATCCTTTGATCCGGAGATTTCTGAATGGGGGAACCCACCTACTTTAAGGTAGGTATTGCAACATGAATACATAGTGTTGCAAGGCGAACGAGGGGAAGTGAAACATCTCAGTACCCTTAGGAAAAGAAATCAATTGAGATTCCCTCAGTAGCGGCGAGCGAACGGGGATCAGCCCATTAAGTTATGTGTGTTTTAGTGGAACGCTCTGGGAAGTGCGAACGTAGAGGGTGATATTCCCGTACACGAAAGGGCACACATAATGATGACGAGTAGGGCGAGGCACGTGAAACCTTGTCTGAATATGGGGGGACCATCCTCCAAGGCTAAATACTCCTGACTGACCGATAGTGAACCAGTACCGTGAGGGAAAGGCGAAAAGAACCCCTGTGAGGGGAGTGAAATAGATCCTGAAACCGCATGCATACAAGCAGTGGGAGCACCTTCGTGGTGTGACTGCGTACCTTTTGTATAATGGGTCAGCGACTTATATTCAGTAGCGAGGTTAACCGTATAGGGGAGCCGTAGAGAAATCGAGTCTTAATAGGGCGTTTAGTTGCTGGGTATAGACCCGAAACCAGGCGATCTATCCATGAGCAGGTTGAAGGTTGGGTAACACTAACTGGAGGACCGAACCCACTGTCGTTGAAAAGCCAGGGGATGACTTGTGGATAGGGGTGAAAGGCTAATCAAGCCTGGTGATAGCTGGTTCTCCCCGAAAGCTATTTAGGTAGCGCCTCGGACGAATACCATAGGGGGTAGAGCACTGTTTCGGCTAGGGGGTCATCCCGACTTACCAAACCGATGCAAACTCCGAATACCTATGAGTACTATCCGGGAGACAGACTGCGGGTGCTAACGTCCGTAGTCAAGAGGAAAACAATCCAGACCGCCAGCTAAGGCCCCAAAATCATAGTTAAGTGGGAAACGATGTGGGAAGGCATAGACAGCTAGGAGGTTGGCTTAGAAGCAGCCACCCTTTAAAGAAAGCGTAATAGCTCACTAGTCGAGTCGGCCTGCGCGGAAGATGTAACGGGGCTAAAACTATGTGCCGAAGCTGCGGATTTGACATTAGTCAAGTGGTAGGGGAGCGTTCTGTAAGCCGATGAAGGTGTATTGAGAAGTATGCTGGAGGTATCAGAAGTGCGAATGCTGACGTGAGTAACGACAAAACGGGTGAAAAACCCGTTCGCCGAAAGACCAAGGGTTCCAGTCCAACGTTAATCGGGGCTGGGTGAGTCGACCCCTAAGGCGAGGCCGAAAGGCGTAGTCGATGGGAAATTGGTTAATATTCCAATACTTCTGTGTAATGCGATGAGAGGACGGAGAAGGTTAAGTCAGCCTGGCGTTGGTTGTCCAGGTGGAAGGATGTAGGTATGTATCTTAGGCAAATCCGGGGTACTCTATACTGAGATCCGATAGCAAGCTGTACTTGTACAGTGAAGTGGCTGATACCATGCTTCCAGGAAAAGTCTCTAAGCTTCAGTTACACAGGAATCGTACCCGAAACCGACACAGGTGGTCAGGTCGAGTAGACCAAGGCGCTTGAGAGAACTCTGCTGAAGGAACTAGGCAAAATGGTACCGTAACTTCGGGAGAAGGTACGCTGTTGTTGGTGATGGAACTTGCTTCCTGAGCTGACGACAGCCGCAGAAACCAGGCCGCTGCAACTGTTTATTAAAAACATAGCACTCTGCAAACACGAAAGTGGACGTATAGGGTGTGATGCCTGCCCGGTGCTGGAAGGTTAATTGATGGGGTTAGCGTAAGCGAAGCTCTTGATCGAAGCCCCAGTAAACGGCGGCCGTAACTATAACGGTCCTAAGGTAGCGAAATTCCTTGTCGGGTAAGTTCCGACCTGCACGAATGGCATAATGATGGCGGCGCTGTCTCCAGCAGAGGCTCAGTGAAATCGAAATCGCTGTGAAGATGCAGTGTACCCGCGGCTAGACGGAAAGACCCCGTGAACCTTTACTGCAGCTTGACACTGAACTTTGACCTTACTTGTGTAGGATAGGTGGGAGGCTTTGAAGTTGGAACGCTAGTTCCAATGGAGCCGTCCTTGAAATACCACCCTGGTAATGTTGAGGTTCTAACTCTGTCCCGTTATCCGGGACGAGGACCGTGTCTGGTGGGTAGTTTGACTGGGGCGGTCTCCTCCTAAAGAGTAACGGAGGAGTACGAAGGTGCGCTCAGCGTGGTCGGAAATCACGCGTAGAGTATAAAGGCAAAAGCGCGCTTAACTGCGAGACCCACAAGTCGAGCAGGTACGAAAGTAGGTCTTAGTGATCCGGTGGTTCTGTATGGAAGGGCCATCGCTCAACGGATAAAAGGTACTCTGGGGATAACAGGCTGATACCGCCCAAGAGTTCATATCGACGGCGGTGTTTGGCACCTCGATGTCGGCTCATCTCATCCTGGGGCTGAAGCAGGTCCCAAGGGTATGGCTGTTCGCCATTTAAAGAGGTACGCGAGCTGGGTTTAGAACGTCGTGAGACAGTTCGGTCCCTATCTACCGTGGGCGCTGGAAATTTGAGAGGATCTGCTCCTAGTACGAGAGGACCAGAGTGGACGAACCTCTGGTGTACCGGTTGTGACGCCAGTCGCATCGCCGGGTAGCTATGTTCGGAAGGGATAACCGCTGAAAGCATCTAAGCGGGAAGCCTACCTCAAGATAAGATTTCCCTAGGAATTTATTCCTCTAAAGAGCCGTTCGAGACTAGGACGTTGATAGGTTGGATGTGGAAGCATAGTGATATGTGAAGCTGACCAATACTAATTGCTCGTGAGGCTTGACTATACAACACCCAAGCAGTTGTATATGAAGCATCAATCGATTCATAAACATGCAAAGCAACTTGATTTAGTTATACTACTAGCTAAAATGAACAACGAAAAATCAGACCAATCAGCCCATCTGTAAAGATTTGGAAAACGCAACGTATCACACAGTGAATAAAACGAAGCAAGTATCCATACCAGTTGTGCTGGCGACCATAGCAAGAGTGAACCACCTGATCCCTTCCCGAACTCAGAAGTGAAACCTCTTAGCGCTGATGGTAGTGTGGGGTTACCCATGTGAGAGTAAGTCATCGCCAGCTCATTATTCTAAACACCCCCGTTCTAATGAATGGGGGGGTTTTTTATTGGGGGGAATTTGTATCCTCAATCTTTAAACATTAAAACTTATTCAAATTATAAAGAAATAAATCTACTCTAAAATTATTTACCTAATTAGAAATTTAATATGCAATGGATCGTAATTAAAACTTTCTCGTTTCCTTATGAGGCACAAATTGCAAAGACTCAACTAGAAGCATTTGGAATTCCTGTTTATATTGAAAATGAGCATACAATTAATATGGATTGGTTTTATTCTAATGCTTTAGGTGGGGTTCGTTTATTAGTTCCAGAGAACTATGTTGATGAAGCGAAGTCATTTCTTGAAAAAGACTTTAGTGATGAGCTTGAACAAAAGTTCGGGGAGAGTAAAGAATGTTGCCCTGAGTGTGGAAGTTTGGATATAGAAGTTAATACTAAAGGAAAAAAATCTGCCTTTTTAGCGTTTATGTTTTTTGGCCTACCTTTATTTTCTTTTAAAAATGGTAATAGATGTAAGCGTTGTGGACACTTTTGGAATTAAATATATAGTAAACGATTATTGATTATCTTAATTATGGAGCCTAATGAAGAGATATAGGTATGAAAGCTATTGATATTAAAAAATAAATTATTTTGATGGCCATTCAATTTAATAAATATAAGGACTTATTTAATGGTAAATAAAAAACAGCTCACTCAAAAGCAAATAGAGTTACTCCTTGAATTATGAAGGAATAGATTTGAAAAAAATACACATCGTCATACAGAAATGGATTGGTCGGATGTGCAAAATAAACTAATTAAGGTTCCTGATAAACTTTGGTCATTGCAGGAAATGGAAAATACAGGAGGAGAGCCTGATGTTATTGTTTTTGACCAGCAGAAAGACGAATATTTATTTGTAGATTGCTCTCTTGAGACACCTAAAGGTCGTAGAAGCCTTTGCTATGATCGTGAGGCTTTAGAATCTAGAAAAGATCATCCTCCTAAAAATAGCGCAATAGATGTAGCTAAGGAAATGGGAGTTGAACTTTTAACAGAAGAGCAATATTACCAACTACAAGAAATTGAAGAGTTTGATCTTAAAACATCAAGTTGGCTCAAAACCCCAAATGAGATTCGTAAACTAGATGGAGCACTTTTTGCTGATCGTCGATATGGTCGTGTCTTTATTTATCATAATGGAGCGCAGTCTTATTATGCTGCTCGTGGTTTCCGTTGTTGCTTAAGAGTATAGGCATTGCATTGTATTTGAATAAAAAGAATAGGCTTTGATGTTTTATGCCAAGAAAATGGAGATTCTTGCAACTTTTGATTAATGGCAAACATGACAAGATATGTTCTGGAATTAAATAAAAACATCAGGACACCTGTAGAAATGCAACCCAACCCAATTTACTATAATGAACAACATATTGCTTTTGCTGATAATGTTCGTCGATTTGTACAAAAAGAAATGGCTCCTTTCGTTAATGAATGGGATGAGGCTGAGACATTCCCAAGAGAGCTATATAAAAAGGCTGCTGAAATTGGTCTATTAGGTTTAGGTTTTTCTGAGGAATATGGCGGTATTCCCGATGCAGATCCATTTTATTCATTACTGGCTGGGGTAGAAATGGCAAAAGCTGGTTCGGGGGGAGGACATATTTCACTCATGGTACATACAATTGGAGCACCACCGATTCAGCATTTTGGTAGCGAAGAATTAAAGTCAAAAGTTTTACCAGGGATTATTTCTGGTGAAAAGATTTCAGCATTGGCGATTACAGAACCAGGCGGTGGTTCTGATGTGGCTGCATTACAAACTAAAGCTGTTCGTGATGGTGACTATTATGTTGTCTCGGGTGAGAAAACATTTATCACATCGGGAATTCGTGCAGATTACTATACTGTTGCAGTGCGTACAGATCCAACCAAAACAGGTGCTGAAGGCATTTCAATGTTGCTCGTTGATGCGCACAGTGAGGGAATTACTAAAACACCTTTAAAGAAAATGGGATGGTGGGCTTCTGATACAGCTCATTTGCATTTTGATCAAGTGAGAGTACCTGCATCAAATCTGCTCGGTAAAGAAAATGCTGGTTTTAAAGTTATTATGAATAATTTTAATATGGAGCGTTTTTTCTTGGGTGTAGTGGCGTATGGCTATGCTTTAGTCTGTTATGAAGAAGCTTTAGATTGGGCACAGCAACGAAAAACTTTTGGTAAGCGATTAATAGATCATCAAGTGGTTCGTCATAAATTGGTAGATATGGCAACGCAATTAACCTCAACACGTGCTTTGCTTGAAGAAACTGCATGGAAAATGACACAGCCGCAATTACAAGGCCCTGAGTTAGTCGCACAGATTTCGATGCTTAAGAATGTGGCAACACGTGCTATGCAATTTTGTGCTGATGCTGCTGTGCAAACCTTAGGTGGTATGGGCTTTATGCGTGGGACAAAATCTGAGCGTATTTACCGTGAAGTGAAGGTGAATATGATTGGTGGCGGTGCTGAAGAAATTATGAAAGATTTGATTAGTAAGCAGCTCGGTTACTGATTTATGGATTAGGTGGTTTTGTACTACCTAATCTTCTTCGAGTATTAGTTGTAACGGATCAACCCATTGTTTGTTTAAAACTGCCCATCTCTCATGATCTTTCCAAGTTTTTCCGCCAATACGAAGATATTGGCGAGAAAAGCCTTCTTTTATGAAACCGGCATTGGCAACCAGTTGAATTGAGGCAATGTTATCAGGTTGTATATTTGCTTCTAGCCGATGCAAGTTTAGTTTTTCAAAGGCCTCTTTGATTAATAACTTTAGCCCTTGTTTCATGTAGCCATGACCTTGATAGGGGTGGAATGCTTCATAGCCCAAGTAAGCTGAATAGAAATGACCTCTAATGACATTAGAGATGTTAAAAGTTCCAACAATACTGTGGTCTTGAGTTAAGCAAACAAAATAGCGATGCTCTTGTTCTAGATATCTTTGAAAGTCGGCTGGTGGATATGTCCAAGGTTGGTGTAATTGAATACTACGTTCATAGGCTGCTTGAATCTCTACAAGGTCACCTTTCTTGGGTTTACGCAAATAGACTAAACTCATTTTAATGCCATCTCCCAAACCATTTCGGTTAACTCATCAATTTTGACTTTACCTTCAGATTTATACCAAGTGACAGTCCATGAAATCGCACCACCAACTAATCTTCGCCAAATAAAGGCATCATGTTTTATCTTGCTTTGAGTGCGTAACTTTTCAATGACATCTAACCAGATTTGTTCATATTCATTACGCATTTCTAAAAGATAATCTTGTTTTTCTTTTGACAGCGCAAACCACTCATAAACCAAAACAGCCATAGCTGCACCAGTATCTCCAGTAATTGAAATGAGTTCTGCTTTAATAAGAGCTCGTAATTGATGTTCTGGATCGGTAGATTGAGCTGCTGCCTCTTCTAAACGAGCAAGATTGTGAATGATAGTTTGCTCCATTACGTGAGCGAGGATGTCATCTTTACTTTTGAAGTGGTGGAACAAGCTACCTGATTGAATCCCAATAAATTGAGCAAGTTCGCGTACAGTAGTTTTGTCATAGCCTTGCTTGTGAAATAGATAGGCAGCCCCCTGTAATAAACGACCTCGTGGACTATCATCAAAGCAAGAAATATTTGGAATCTGTTCAATTGAAGTAGCAATCATACGAAAGCTGAATCCTTTATATAAAAATATTTACGGAAAAAATTTTGCTAAATCTCACCATGTTTTAGGCTAGTTGTCGAGTTTGGCAGTTTTAGTCAATTTCACAATAACATTTTGCTCTTTACAAACCAAGCGCTTGCTTGGTAATGTTGAGTGTAATTTTTAAACAAAATAATGAGAAATAAAATGGCAAGTGATCAGCAGGATGATAAGCGTGTCGTAAAAATAGGTTGTGCCTCAGGTTTTTGGGGGGATACCAATACTGCCGCTTTCCAATTAGTACATTTAGCCGATATTAATTATTTGGTTTTTGATTACTTGTCAGAAATCACCATGTCGATTATGGCAAAAGCGAAAATGGTAGAACCGAAACATGGTTATGCTTTGGACTTTGTCAGTCGGGTGATGGCGCCTCTACTTAAAAAAATTGCAGAAAAAAAGATTAAGGTCATTAGTAATGCAGGTGGTGTTAACCCATTGGCATGTCGAGATGCTTTGCAAAAAATAATTAAAGAATATGGACTAGAGCTAAAAGTTGCCGTGGTTTTAGGTGATGATCTTTTACCGCAACATGAGCACCTCAAACAGCAAAATATTCGGGAAATGTTTAGCGGGGAAGCTTTGCCAGAACAAGTGGCGAGTAGTAATGCTTATTTAGGGGCGGTGGCTATTCGTGACGCCTTAGACTTAGGCGCTGATATTGTAATTACTGGCCGTGTAGTTGACTCTGCTGTGGTACTT
This sequence comes from Acinetobacter sp. 1294243, assembly GCF_000588015.1. Classification (NCBI taxonomy): domain Bacteria; kingdom Pseudomonadati; phylum Pseudomonadota; class Gammaproteobacteria; order Moraxellales; family Moraxellaceae; genus Acinetobacter; species Acinetobacter sp. 1294243. The sequence goes on along the minus strand of NZ_JFXG01000025.1, from coordinate 31,203 downwards.
GCACCCTTAGTTCATGAATATCAATGGTCACTCGATGACTATGACAAATTGGCGCAAGGTTCGTTGGCAGGTCATGTGATTGAGTGTGGTGCCCAGTGTACGGGTGGTAATTTTACCGATTGGCAATTGGTGCAGGGCTTCGACAACATGGGTTTTCCAGTGGTTGAAGTGAGTGGAGATGGCTCATTTGTTGTAACTAAGCCTCAAGGTACAGGTGGTCTAGTTTCTACCGCTACGGTTGCAGAGCAAATTGTTTATGAAATAGGCAATCCTCAAGCGTATTTACTACCCGATGTAATTGCTGATTTCAGCCAAGTGCATTTAGAACAAGTTGGGGAGCATCGAGTCCGTGTGACGGGAGCGAAAGGACAAGCACCAACTACACAATATAAAGTCAGTGCGACCTATCCAGATGGTTATCGGGTTTTAGTGAGTTTTTTAATTGCAGGACGTGAGGCACCACAAAAAGCACAAGTCATTGCTGATGCGATTTTGACTAAGTGCGAACGTGTTTTAGCAATGCGTTCGGTACCACCTTTTAGTGAAAAGTCTGTTGAGATTTTAGGTATTGAAAGTACCTATGGCGAACATGCTCGAGCATTAAATAGCCGTGAAGTTGTGATCAAAATAGCTGTAAAACACATGTTTAAAGAAGCATGTATGTTCTTTGCATCGGAAATTGCTCAGGCTTCAACAGGCATGGCTCCGGCTTTGGCAGGGATAGTGGGGGGGCGTCCAAAAGCATCGCCAGTGATTAAACTATTTTCATTTTTAATAGATAAAAATCAAGTAAGTGTCGAAATCGATTTTGAAGGAAAACGCTACCCAGTTGAGATTCCACAAGGAGTTTCTACAGAGCAATTGCCTAATTTAAAGGCAGGTGAAAATGCAATTTATCAAGGAGATGAAATTGAAGTTCCTTTGATTGAAATTGCTCATGCCCGCAGTGGTGATAAAGGCAATCATAGCAATATTGGTGTGATTGCACGTAAAGCAGAATATTTGCCATGGATTCGTGCAGCACTGACGGAAGAGGCTGTTGCAAGCTATATGCAACATGTCTTAGATGCAGAGAAAGGGCGAGTAATCCGTTATGAGTTACCGGGTTTGAATGCACTAAATTTTATGCTAGAAAATGCCTTGGGTGGCGGTGGTGTTGCAAGTCTACGTATAGATCCGCAAGGGAAGGCCTTTGCACAACAATTATTGGATATGCCTGTAAAAGTTCCGGCACATCTTTTAGAAAAATAAAATAAATGGATGAAACAAAGATGAGTTATCAATCAATATTTAGACCAGATGCTTTCGCCAATAAAGTCATTATTGTGACAGGTGGTGGCTCTGGAATAGGGCGTTGTACGGCACATGAGCTTGCAGCCCTCGGCGCTCAAGTAGTGATTACAGGACGAAAAATTGAAAAATTAGAGAAAGTAAGCCAAGAAATTATAGAAGATGGGGGCTTAGTTCATTTCATTGTTTGTAATAACCGTGAAGAAGAACAAGTGAAAAATATGATTGCCGAAGTGATTGAGAAATTCGGCAAACTAGATGGCTTGGTAAATAATGCTGGCGGCCAGTTCCCCTCAGCTTTAGAGAATATTTCAGCGAATGGTTTCGATGCAGTCGTGCGTAATAATTTACACGCAACTTTCTATCTAATGCGTGAAGCTTATAACCAATGGATGGCTAAACATGGTGGCAGTATTGTAAATATGACTGCTGATATGTGGGGCGGCATGCCGGGAATGGGACATTCTGGTGCTGCGCGTTCAGGGGTTGATAACTTAACTAAAACAGCATCGGTTGAGTGGGGCAAATCTGGCGTTCGTGTAAATGCGGTTGCACCGGGGTGGATTGTGTCATCCGGTATGGATAATTATAGCGGTGATTTTGCCAAAGTAATTATTCCAAGTCTTGCTGGCAATGTACCGCTCAAACGTATGGGAACTGAGTCAGAAGTTTCATCGGCAATTTGTTATTTACTGTCCGATGCTGCGGCTTTTGTGTCAGGAGTAACTCTGCGTATTGATGGTGCCGCATCGCAAGGAACACGAATGTATCCACTAGCTGAAGCAACAAATAGTCAGTCTTATAATGGTTTCCATCGCGCGTTTATTCCTGAAATTTTTCAGAAAAAGACTGAGGCTGAGGAGGAATAACAGTGACTATTCTCCAATCCGAAATTGCTGTTGGTAGTGAACAGTATCAAAAGAATAAAGAGGCATTGCTTACTCAACTGAGTGAAGTCCGTGCAATTCAGCAAAAAAGTATTGATAAATCATATGCTGCCAAACCGAAATTCGATAAAAAGGGCAAGATTCTACCGCATGAGCGTGTACGGTTGTTACTCGATGCTGATTCACCTTTTGTTGAGCTTTGTGGCTTGGTTGGCTACAACATGCATGATGACAAGGACGGCTCCGAAGCAGGTGGTGGCGTAATTGCCGGCATTGGTTTTGTCAGTGGTGTGCGCTGTCTGGTCTCTGCAAGTAATAGTGCGATCAAGGGCGGGACCATGTCCCCTATGGGCGTACAAAAAACTTTGCGTTTGCAAAAAATTGCCTTAGAACAAAAACTCCCGCTGATTACGCTGACCGAAAGTGGCGGCGCTAACTTAAATTATGCTGCTGAAGTATTTACCTATGGTGGAATGACTTTTGCCAATCAGGCACGTCTTTCTGCGGCGGGGATTCCCCAACTTGCAGTGGTGCATGGTAATGCAACGGCAGGAGGTGCTTATCAGCCCGGTCTTTCAGATTATGTAATTGCTGTACGTAAACAGACTGAAATGTTACTTGCAGGCCCACCTTTACTTCTGGCTGCCACGGGTGAAGTCGCTACAGCGGAGGAATTGGGTGGGGCAGAAATGCATGCGCAGGTTGCTGGAACCGCAGAATATTTGGCTGAAAATGATGCTGACGGTATTCGGCTTGCACGTGAAATTTTTGAACACCTGAACTGGAAAGAGCAAATCAAACCAGTTGATGTGACTTATAAAGAGCCTCGTTACGATACCGAGGAACTGTTGGGTGTTATTCCAAGTGATCCTAAACAACCATTCAATATGAAAGAAGTGGTTGCCCGCATTATTGACGATTCAGATTTTCTAGAATTTAAGCAGGAATATGATGATTTAACGGTATGTGGCTGGGCAAAAATTGGAGGCTTGCATACCGGTATTATTACCAATAATGGTCCGATTACCCCTCAAGGGGCAGCTAAAGCAGCTCAGTTTATTCACTTATGTGAACAGACTAATCGCCCGTTATTATTCTTACATAACACTACTGGCTTTATGGTGGGAACCGATGCCGAGCAAAATGGCATTATTAAACATGGCTCAAAACTGATTCAAGCGGTTGCCAATTGTACTGTACCTAAAATTTCGATCGTTGTGGCAGGCTCATATGGTGCTGGTAACTACGCGATGTGTGGTCGAAGCTTATCACCAGACTTTATTTTTGCTTGGCCAAATTCGCATGTTGCCGTAATGGGTGCTGCTCAAGCTGGAAAAGTGCTACGCATTGTGGCTGAAGGGAAACAAAAAGCTTCCGGTCAGGAACCGAATCCGCAAATGCTCGATTTTCTTGAGCAAAGTACAGCGATGAAATTGGAACAGCAATCTACTGCGCTTTTTAATACGGCCATGTTACATGATGATGGCATTATCGATCCGCGAGATACCCGAAAATTATTAATTTTCCTTTTACAGACCATTTATGAAGCACAGCAACGAGAGCTAAATCCAACTCGTTTTGGTGTGTCCCGTTTTTAATCAACCTTTACCGCAATTAAAAAAATTAATAGGAATAACACAATGAAATTTACTGCCGAACATGAAGCATTACGTCGCACAGCGCGTCAATTTGTTGAAAATGAACTGAATCCGAATATTCCGGAATGGGAAGAAGTTGGACGTTTCCCGATCCACGATGTATTTAAAAAGATGGGGGATCTTGGCCTATTGGGGATTTGTAAGCCTGAGGAAAATGGTGGTCTGGCTTTAGATTATTCGTATAACCTTGTGGTCGCAGAAGAAATTGGCTATGCGACTTGTGGCGGGGTGCCTTTAGCTATTGGTGTACAAACCGATATGGCAACACCTGCTTTGGCACGTTTTGGAAGTAAAGAGTTACGCGATGAATTTTTAACACCAGCGATTGCTGGGGAATATGTTGCATCCATTGCAGTATCGGAAGTACATGCTGGTTCGGATGTTGCTGCCATTAAAACGACTGCTAAAAAAGATGGCGATGACTATGTCATTAACGGCAGCAAGATGTGGATTACCAACTCATTGCAGGCCGACTTCTTTTGTCTTTTAGCCAACACATCTGATGATAAACCTCATGTTAATAAGTCGATGATTATTGTGCCGGCAAAAACTAAAGGGATTAGTTTTTCAGAACCATTAAATAAATTAGGGATGCGTTCAACGACCACAGCACAAGTTTATTTAGACAATGTACGTGTGCCTCAGCGTAACTTGGTGGGTGTCGAAGGTATGGGCTTCATGATGCAAATGATGCAATTTCAGGAAGAGCGTTTATGGGCATGTGCTAATGCGATTGGCGGCTTGCAGCATTGTATTCAGCAAACGATTAATTACACCAAAGAGCGTACTACTTTTGGTCAACCACTCATTAATAATCAATATATTCATTTCCGCTTTGCTGAACTCATGACGGAAGTGGAAGCACTTAAAGCATTAACTTATCAAGCATGCGAACAGCATATTGCGGGCGAAGATGTCACGATGTTGGCATCTATGGCAAAACTCAAAGCTGGACGTTTAACTCGTGAAGTTGCTGATAGTTGTCTGCAATACTGGGGTGCCAATGGCTTCATGTGGGATAACCCTGCATCGCAGCTGTATCGTGATGGTCGTTTAGGCTCTATTGGCGGTGGTGCAGATGAGATTATGTTGGGGATTATCTGTAAGTTGATGGACATTCTGCCTAAAAAGCAGAAATAAAAATAAGGAATACACCATGACACTTTCGATATCTTTACAAGCTTTAGATCTTGATGACAGCATTCAATTAGAACAAGACAGCAGTATTTTATACCTTTGGTTAAATCGACCAGAGAGCCGTAATGCCATGAACTTGAATATGGTGAATGCCATTCAACAAGTTTTTGCTGCTATTCGCGATGACCTTTCGATTCGTGCGGTGATTATCCGTGGTGAAGGCGGGGCTTTTTGTGCAGGTGGGGATATTAAAGACATGGCTGCCTTACGAGTTGAAGCAACTCATGTCGGCAGTCTACAACCTTATGCTGACTTTAACCGCCGTTTTGGTGCCATGCTTGAGCAAGTTGAAGCTGCACCACAGACTGTTGTGGTCATTTTAGAGGGGGCAGTGTTAGGTGGGGGATTTGGTCTTGCATGTGTTTCCGATGTTGCCATTAGTCGTGACAATACCCAGTTTGGTTTACCTGAAACGGGTCTAGGTGTAATTCCTGCGCAAATTGCTCCTTTTGTGGTGAAACGTATTGGCCTGACTCAGGCACGCCGACTTGCTTTACTCGGCATGCGTTTTGAAGGACATACAGCACTAAGTGTCGGTGTGGTTCATCAAATTGCACATAATGAAATTGAGCTTGAACAAGCTTTACAGGAAACCATTCAACACATTAAACGTGCCGCACCCGAGGCTTCCCGCGTGACTAAAGCACTGTTACATCGAACGTTCAATGAGCCTTTGAGTGATTTATTAGATGATGCTGCACAGCAGTTTGCTCAAGCGGTTGGTGGTGCCGAAGGACAAGAAGGTACGATGGCTTTTATCCAGAAACGGTTGCCGAATTGGACCGATGAATCATAAGCGATAGGAATAAAAATAATGAAATTTTCAAAAGTACTGATTGCCAATCGTGGTGAAATTGCAGTTCGAGTCATGCAAACTGCTAAGGCAATGGGCTATCAAACTGTCGCAGTTTATTCCGATGCAGACCGTCATGCTCGCCATGTGCAAGAGGCCGATGAAGCTGTCTATATTGGTGCTTCAAAAGTATCTGAGTCATATCTTTCAATTACCAAGATAATAGATGCATGCAAAAAGACAGGTGCTGATGCAGTTCACCCTGGCTATGGTTTTTTGTCAGAAAATACTGATTTTGCTCAGGCATGTATCGACAACCAGATTACATTTATTGGGCCTACCGCTTCTGCAATTGAGTTAATGGGCAGTAAACGCCTTTCAAAAATCGCCATGATTGAGGCGGGCGTTCCTTGTGTGCCGGGGGATGAAGGTGACCGACAAGACCTTGAATATTTAGCAACTCAAGCTGAGCAGATTGGCTTTCCAATTATGGTCAAAGCTTCTGCGGGTGGTGGCGGTCGTGGCATGCGTTTGGTACAGCAAGCATCCGAGTTGTTTGAGGCATTACAAACCGCACGTTCAGAAGCTGAAAATGCTTTTGGTTCGGGGGAGTTGATTTTAGAAAAAGCAGTCATTGCTCCACGCCATGTCGAAATTCAGGTTTTTGGTGATACGCATGGTAATTATATGTATTTGTTTGAGCGCGATTGTTCAATCCAGCGCCGTCATCAGAAGGTTGTTGAAGAAGCTCCATGTCCGGTCATGACTCCCGTACTGCGTCAGCAAATGGGTGAGGCTGCGGTTGCTGCCGCTAAAGCATGTGCTTATGTCGGTGCGGGAACGGTTGAATTTTTACTTGATGCATCGGGTGCATTTTACTTTTTGGAAATGAATACCCGCTTACAGGTAGAACATCCTGTGACTGAGCTTATTACAGGATTGGACTTGGTTGAATGGCAGTTGCGTATTGCCAATGGTGAGCACTTACCACTGCAACAACATGAATTGACTTTAAACGGACATGCTATTGAAGTACGTTTGTATGCAGAAGATCCACGGCAAGATTTCTTACCCCAAACAGGACAAGTTCTGCGTTGGCAGCCAGCAACTTTGCCAAATGTACGGATTGATCATGGCATGTTGGCAACTGATGAGGTTAGCCCATTTTATGACCCGATGGTGGCGAAGGTGATTGCATATGGGAAAACCCGTGAGGATGCGATTCGCTTACTCGCTCGTGCAGTTGATGACTGTGTGTTGCTAGGTGTAAATAGTAATAAGCAGTTTTTGGTCAATTTACTGCGTCATCCAATCGTGGTTGCAGGGGATACTAATACTGCATTCATTCAACAGCATTTTCAAAACGACAGCAGTCTGCATAAGCAGGTTCTATCTTTAGAAACCTTAGCTATTGCTGCGGCATTATTTAGCCAAAGAAAAGGAACTGTGGCATGGCAAACGGGTCTTGGCGTGTCGTTACCATTAAAACTTAAATATGATGATCAGCAAATTCAATTACAGCTTTCATCTGTAAATAACACGTTTACGGTAGAGCTCTGTGATCAATCAGTTTGTATTGAAGTGCTTGAGAGAATGCCAGAGCAATTAGTTTATTTAATTGATGGTGTACGTCGCCGTGTGCAATATGTATTAAATGATGATCAGCTTTATTTAGATCAAAATAATGGCAATGTCGCAATTCGCAATGTAACTTATGCTGCACCAGAAGCTGCCGATGTTGCCGGAGATGGTAAAATTCGTGCACCAATGGATGGTACTGTGGTGAATATTCTGGTCAATAAAGGTGATCAAGTCATAAAAGGCCAAACTTTATTAGTGCTTGAAGCCATGAAAATCCAACAGCAGATTAAATCGGATGTTGATGGAATAGTTGATGATGTTTTAGGTCAGCAAGGGCAGCAAGTAAAAAAACGGCAGATGTTATTTACTATTCAAATCTAGTAAAAAATACCGCTCTATATGAGCGGTATTTTACTTTAAATGAGGAGTCCTGATTTATTCTCCATCGGCCTCTGCAATTGTCTGACTTGCTTTTTTTAGGCTATATAGTAGTTGACCTAAAAGGACTTCTTTATTACTTAGCGTAACCATGACCATTGGGTGATGAACAGCAGGAATAGCAGTTAAAATGGCCTTGCCATTATCTGCATCTAAAGTAATGTTGTTACAGCCCGTCAGTTGAATCTCTTTTAAAAATGCAGTGACCATTGCCAAAATTGAGCTACTTACGGCTGCTAACTTAGTAGTGTTATGGTGGTTCTTGTGGCTCACTGTTGCTAATTCAAAACCATCAGAAGAGCAAATCATGACAAAATCTACACCACGCGTATTCATCAAAATATTATGAGCTTCGGCTTTTGCAAGTTGTAGTAACTGTGTTGGAGCGGTTCGTTTTTGAGTTGGGATACTAAGCATGATCATTCCCTTGAGATGTTGAGCCTACCTTGACTTCAAGTGATGCAATTAATGATTCAACCATCATTAAAATTTGTTCTTGCTCACGTGCATCAATAAAAAAAAGAGGGTATGGTAGTGCATTTGCTTTTATCCAATGACGATATTGTTGAAGTGATGACTCTTTATTTTCGTCAACATGAGTAATACCAATCGCAATATTGTCGTTATAATTTTTAAAGGTTTCTAAATAGCTTTCTAACTCGGCAATTGGATTAGAGCTATTATGATCTAATAATAAAATAACACCGATTGCACCTTCACAAATGACCGACCATATAAAATCAAAACGGCTTTGTCCCGGGGTGCCATAGAGTCCGATTTTGATTCCATCATCTAAAGTAATTTCACCATAATCAATACCTACAGTGGTCTGGGTTTTCTGGTGGCTCTGTACATCAGTGTTGAATGCTTCTGTTTCCAGAATTGGAATTTCAGATAGCGATTTAATCGCTTCTGTTTTACCTGCCCCCATACTACCTGCAAAGACAATTTTATATTGCTGTATAATCATAACTTCCCTTAAAGACCAAAACGCCGTCTAATTTTCCCTATAAAATTTTTAAAAAAATGATTGTCTGTATTTGAATTTTCTAAATAAAAATTTGGTGTGTAAGCACATTTATTTGCAGAAATAAATTTTCCATTATTTGCCATTAAACAAGCGGTAACGAAGCGTAAGACGTCATTGATTGATAAGTTAAGCTGTTTAGCCACATCAGTAATTTTTGCGCCTTGTATAAAGCATGCGGAGAGTTGTAGGCTCACTTTTCTATATTCTTTTTGATAGGGCTGTGGCCAATAGTCAATTTTAAAATAACTATCCTTCGAGGCTAGATTCTCAAAATTGTTTGAAGTCCAAATCAGATTCCATAACCAGTCTTGTACATAATAATCTTTTTTACGAGAAACCTTAGTAAAATCAGATGTTTTTGCAAAAGCAAAGTTAAAGCTCATATTAGTTTGTGTTTTTTGACGAGAGGGCTCCAACCAAGCAATTTGAGTTCTATTATCAATAATCGCTAAAGTGCCTTTATCATCAAAGATGTGTAGCCTAGGGTTTTCTGAACTGTGCAAATTCCTTATAAATTTATTATCAATGAATGGAGGCTCATTTGATAAATCAGAAACTACAGCAAAGTTTGTCTGATCTAAAGAGGACAATAAATTGTCCTCTAGCCATTCTAATAGAGGTTCTGTTTTTTCTACTGGTAGATGTAAGGTGTGTTCATAAATAGAATTTCTATTTTCTGAAGCTGTTTTCGTAACTTTTAAATAAAGAAATTTTTTCTTGTGAAGAATATTTTGAATATTATCTGCATCAAAAAAGTTTTCGTTAATGATTAATAAATCAATATGATTACTGGAAATATTAACCCAGTTAATACCATATTGATTTGATATTAGATTGCGGATTAATATTTTTAATTCATCTGAAACTTTTAAGCTTAAACCTGAAACTGCAATATTTATGCAATGACTATCCATAGTATCATTTTAATTTTTTATAAATTGATGTAATGATTTTTTATGCTCTTTATAATGAATATAAAGAGCATAAACTAAATCACTTAACTGAAATCGAGCTCTTTTTCAAATGACTTTAACTCATGACGAGCCATAGCCAAATTTGATTTGCTACGGTCGAGTACTAAGTAAAGGAACAAATTATTATTACTTTCTAAAGGTCGAATTAAATGGTAAGCCTTACCTAAGGTAATTAACATATCCTCAATATTGTCATTTAACTTCAATGCATTAGCTACATTTCGCTTTGCGCGAATGACTTCTGTATTACCAGCAGCAGCCAATTCTAAATCAATTTCCCCACCACCTTGTGTTGCAAGTGACAATCCACTTTCTGAATCAACAAGTGCAGAAGCAATAAAACCATCAATTGTCGTTAAGCTATCTAAAGAAAGTTTAGCCATTTTTTATCTCTCAGGATTCTAAAATTATATTTACTACTTTTTCCTAAAAGTAGCTGAAATTCATTATATTTTTGCTCAATTTGAAGTCAATAAATTAAATAAAAAGTAAAATTGTTGTTTTGGGAAATAAGTGACACAAAATGTCAGACCATAGAAAATATTATAAGATTGTTTTTACGTTTTAATTTTAATACTGTGCTGAGTTTAACATTATATATTTTAAAATCTGGATAAAATAATTGTAATAGAATATTAATAAAATACTTGTAGATAAAATGTTCCAATTTTAATAATAAAAAAGGGGAAATAATGAATTCCCCTTTATAGCAATAAGTGAACTAAACGAGCTGCGTATAAATACAATATAAGTAACCCAAAATTGCTAAAGCAACGATAGGGGCAATAATCTTTGACCATGTAGGTACAGAAATCTCGGTAGTTTGTTCTTCAATATGCAAGTCTTCGTGATGAGGTTGGGCTTGATGAACCATTTGATTGAACTCCTTCATTGTTGTATCCAATGATAGCTCTTCTTGTTCCACAGGTTTAGAACCAATTAATTCATTTAGGTTGTTTGTTAACCAAACCCAATCTTCAGCTTGACCTGATAAGTGTTCGATCTGACCTAGAATTAATTCTTTTAAGCCGTTATGCCCAAAACCACCTGTTTCATCGAGCTGATTAAGTTCTGCTAATTGCAAAGTTAAAATTTCAGAAATACTCTGTTCTAGTTCTGAATTTTTTAAAGTCGACTGATTATGTTTAGAAGTTGTTAAATGACGAGCAACTTCTTGAATATAGAGTGGGTCTGAGGTTTTAATTTCTTGATAAATCTTATTGTCATTCTGACGCCATAAACTAATTAATTTTCCAAGCGCAAGAATATTCACCTCATCAATCAGTTTATTTTTTTCATTAACTGGATATTGATTTAAAAGCTGAGGCTTTTGAATTTTTATCTGCTCAGCAAAGTATTGGACTAAATCAAATGCCATGCTTTCTTCCTCTAATATTTAATCTAAAATTCGTAACGATGGTTTTTTCTTGGTTGATGTTGTTTCAGTTGCTTCTTGTACTTCAGACTCTACTGTATTTTCTACAGGTGTTACATTGGCATATTCTTCAGGATCAAAGAATAAACCTTGCCCATTCTCACGTGCGTAAATCCCTAAAACTGCTTGAATAGGGACATAAATATCTTTTGACGCCCCACCAAAACGAGCAGAAAAAGTAATGGCTTCATTGGCAATAAGCAATTGATGAACAGCATGAGGGACAATATTTAAAACAATTTGTCCATCTTTAACAAATTGTTGCGGAACGTCGGTATGCGGTTGTGTCGCATCAACTAATAGATAAGGAGTCAGTTGGTTATCACAAATCCATTCATAGATTGCACGAGCAAGATAAGGACGTGTAGGGGTTAAATCAATAGTTTGCTCAGACATATCACGCTATTCCATATTTAATAGTTCATTGTAACGGTTTTTCTCTTGAGGCGTCATTGATTTAGCAAAAGAAGGCCGTTCAAAGATACGTTTACAGTACAAAAATATAGGTCGACAGTGCTGTTTTGGTAAATCAATTCCCATGCTATTTAATCTTAAAAAGATAGGGGCAAGCATGCAGTCCAAGATTGTAAAACTCTCAGACATGAAATACGGAAAATGCTGAAATAGGGGAGTAAGTGAAATCAATGTTTCACGTAGTTCTTTTTGAGCTTTTTGCTTTTGTTCGAGATTTAGAGAGTCTGCATGTTTTAACATGTGATCTGCTAATTTGAACCAGTCATTTTCAAGTCTCCAAATATACTGCCGCTGTTCTGCACGCATCATAGGAGCATCGGCATAAAGCTTGCTTTGACGATAACGATCATCTAAATATTCAGCAATGATAGGGGCTGAAAATAATTTAAGATTTTGTTCGACCAACATTGGTAATTGATTATAAGGATTTAAGCTGGCCAAATCCTCGTCTTCATGGTCAGTTATGATCAATTGATATTTGATTTGTTTTTCTGCTAATAAGAAACGAATCCAGTGAGAACGGAAATCATCAGCATGACTGTAAAGGGTAATCCCCTGAATAGAGGTGTTTTCGACCGACATATCACAAGACGACGTGGTTGAGTGAATCGATTAGGATACTAAAAATGCTCTAGGAAATCACGGTTCTAAAGAGATAGTTTGTTTATATTTATAAGTTTGCATTTTATGGTTCTATTTTTATAATAAAAAAGCCTTGGAAAAATCCAAGGCTTTTTGTCCAACTCGATAAACGAATTAACGTTTAGAGAATTGAGGACGCTTACGAGCTTTACGTAAACCAAGTTTCTTACGTTCAACTTCACGAGCATCACGAGTAACGAAACCAGCTTGACGTAAAACAGGTTTTAAAGTTTCGTCAGCAGCGATAAGCGCACGAGTAATACCGTGACGGATCGCGCCAGCTTGACCACCGATACCACCACCTTTAACAGTGATGTAAAGGTCAAACTTTTCAGTAACTTCTAAAAGTTCTAAAGGTTGACGAACAACCATACGAGCAGTTTCACGACCGAAATATTGCTCTAAAGTACGGTTGTTAATAACGAGTTTACCTGTACCAGCTGACAAGAAAACACGTGCAGTTGCGGTCTTACGGCGACCTGTACCATAATTAGTAGCCATGTGCTGTATCCCTTAGATGTCCAAAACTTGTGGCTGTTGAGCAGCATGCGGATGCTCAGTACCAGCGTACACTTTCATTTTTTTGATCATTGCATAACCAAGAGGACCTTTTGGTAACATGCCTTTAACCGCTTTTTCAAGAACAGCTTCAGGTTTGTGAGCAATTAACTTCTCGAAGTTAGTCTCACGGATACCACCAGGGAAACCAGTATGGCGATAATATTTCTTATCAAGTGATTTTTTACCAGTCACTTGAACTTGTTCAGCATTAATCACAACGATGTAATCGCCAGTGTCAACGTGAGGAGTATAAGAAGTTTTGTGCTTACCGCGTAAACGACGAGCGATTTCAGTCGCAAGGCGACCTAAAGTTTTGCCAGAAGCATCAACAACATACCAGTCATGTTGAACTTCAGCTGGCTTAGCGCTGAGAGTTTTCATTAAACCACTACCTATTATAGTTGGTTTGGACTATGGAATCTGTCCAAACAAAAGGAGCGAGCATTCTAAACGAGTTTGTCCAAACTCACAAGAAAAATCCAGTTTAAGCCATATAATTTAATCCATAAACTGATAAATATTAGATATGTTAAAATCAAACAAATTCTTGTTATGTGTCTGGAGTGATTGTGCTGCCATTATATGTCACTTCCGGTGAGCCGGCTGGTATTGGTCCAGATATCTGTTTGAGCTTGGCTAAGCGGGTTGATGAACGCCCTGTTGTTGTTTTGGGTGACCAAAATTTATTAGAACAACGTGCCCAAAAACTTGGGATCGATATTCAATTTATAGAATATACCGGACAGCCTGAGTCATCATCTCTGAATGAACTCTATATAGAACATGTGCCTTTAGAAGCAACTGTCATTGATGGGCAATTAAACCCAGCTAATGCAGCCTACGTATTAGAACAACTGCGTCGTTCAGCAGATTATGCAATGTCTGGTAAAAGTGTGGGAGTAGCCACGGCACCCGTGCAAAAATCGGTTATTAATGATGCTGGAATTTTGTTTAGTGGTCACACTGAATACTATCAAGAGTTTGCAGGTGTAGAGCGTGTCGTAATGATGCTTGCAACCAAAACCTTGCGTGTCGCCTTAGCAACTACACATTTACCCTTAAGAGATGTAGCGGATGCAATTACCAAAGAGCGATTGCATCAGGTTATTGATATTTTACTGCATGACTTAAAAACTAAATTTAAGATTACAGACCCACGTGTACTCGTGTGTGGCTTAAACCCTCATGCAGGTGAAGATGGTTATTTGGGTCGTGAAGAGATTGAGACCATTAATCCGGTACTTGAAAGTTATCGAGCGAAAGGGATTAAAATGAGTTTAAGCTTGCCGGCAGATACCTTATTTACTCCAGAACATCTTAAAAATGCAGACGCTGTACTTGCCATGTACCATGATCAAGGTTTACCTGTGTTAAAATCACAAGGGTTTGGTGAAGCCATCAATATTACATTGGGTTTGCCTTTCATTCGAACTTCGGTTGACCATGGCACTGCGATGTCTTTAGCTGGGACTGGTTTGGCAAAAAGCTCAAGTTTAAATGTCGCTGTTGATTTAGCTTTATCTTTAGCAGCGAGCTAAATTTTTCATGTTGGAAATGTTCTATGTATCAAATTAATGCCCTAAACCCGAAAGATGAAGGGCATAAAGCTCGTAAACGTTTTGGTCAAAACTTCTTACATGATCAACGAGTCATTGCCAAAATTGTGCGCTCTGTAAGTCCGCGTACAGGCGACAATATTGTCGAGATTGGACCTGGTTTAGCCGCCTTAACATCTCCTTTAATTGGGGAATGTGATGCATTAACAGTAGTGGAGCTAGATCGTGACTTAGCTGCTGGGCTACCGGAACGTGTTCCACATCCTGAACGTTTGACGATTATAGAAGCTGACGCATTAAAATATGACTTTAGCGAACTGGTAAAAGATGGCCGACCATTACGTGTAGTCGGTAACTTACCTTATAACATTTCAACCCCATTACTCTTTCATCTCTTGGAATTTGGCAGCAAAGTTAAAGATATGCACTTTATGCTGCAAAAAGAGGTGGTTGACCGTATTACTGCTGAACCGAATACAAAAGAATATGGACGCTTGTCGGTAATGATTCAATATTACTGTCAACCAACATTTTTATTTGAAGTGCCGGCTGGGGCATTTAACCCACCCCCTAAAGTAACGAGTGCGGTTTTCCGCCTTGTTCCTTATGATCAAAAGCCAATTACAGCAAAAGATGAAAAAGCTTTAGCTCGACTGGTTGCCCATGTATTTACTCAGCGCCGCAAAACATTAAGAAACAGTCTTAAAGGTATGATTGCAGAAGATGGCTTTGAAAAAGCTGGTGTTGATCCGATGGCTCGTCCAGAGACCTTAACACTTGCCCAATTTGTTGCTTTGGCCGATCAAATGGTGGCGTAAATGACTAAGCGTTTTAACTATGTTATTGGCGATGTGCAGGGGTGTTTTGAAGCTCTAAAAGCCTTGCTTAAAGAAATACGTTTTGATCCAGATCAAGACTTTTTATGGTTTGCTGGTGATTTAGTCGCACGTGGTGAAAACTCGGTAGGGGCATTACGTTTTATTAAAAAGCTTGCTGATCGTGGAGCTGCTGCAACTGTACTTGGAAATCATGACCTGACTTTAATTGCGGGTGCGCGTGGTTTAAAAGAGATTAAAGCAAAAGATCGTACCCAAGACGTTATTGATGCTATTGATGGTGATGAGTTAATCGATTGGTTACGTAAACAGCCATTATGTTTATTGCCAAACGAGCATACGATCCTTACTCATGCTGGCATACCTTGTATTTGGGATGCGCAAAAAACTGTAATGTTGGCAAAAGAGGTTGAGGCTGTACTCGCAAACGAAGATTTATCTGTATTGGATGCTTTTTTAGCAGACATGTATGGTTCTAAACCAGATTTGTGGGAAGATAACCTAACTGGTTCTGCGCGTTTACGTTGTATTACCAATTATTTGACTCGCATGCGTTTAACGAATGCCGAAGGGGCTTTAGAGTTTAGTTTTAAAGATTCTTTGGATGCACCAATGCCGGATGGTTATTTACCTTGGTTTGAATTTCCGAGCAAAGCCGCACAAACTCATCAGATTATTTTTGGTCATTGGGCTGCGCTCGAGGGCCGAACTATTAATGAGCAGATCCAGAATGTTGATGGTGGCTATGTTTGGGGCAGAAAATTAATGGCTTATCGACTTGAAGACAAAGAAATTTTTTCTGTTGAAAATCCTGTGCAAATATAAGAAAAGCAATGTTTCTCTATGAGTGCAAGATGAAGCTTGTAGCTGAGCTAAAAATAAAAAAGCCGCAGAAGCGGCTTTTTTATTAGGAACTATTATTCTACTCGAATCCAGATTTGATTACGCCCTAAAGCTGAAACTCCGAGATAACCGCGCATATGTAAGCGTTTGCCAGTTGAACTAAGTTTTGCTTTAAGTCCGTAAACTTTGCCAGTATTTGGATCTAAAATTTTACCGCCTGTATAGTTCAGTCCATCTACCTGTTTTAAACCAGTTGCGATATCCAGACCTAAAATCGGTTTATTGGTATATGGCACAGGACAATTATCACAAATTTCTTTAGGCGTATAACCTGGGCGTGGCGTTACTTTGATAATTTTCCCGGCATATGTCCCGTTCGCTTCTTTTCGTATTTCTACCTGTGCTTTAGGAGCACCTGTCTTATCATCAATTGTTTGCCAGAGACCTGTAATATCTGCTGCGAATGTAGCAGTATTAATCCCCAATAAGAGCAGAGCTCCAATAAAAATTTTCCCCATAATTAAAAATCCTTTTAACTTTGAAAGGTCATCTTATTTGGAATTGATAGACCGTTCAATGTTTATTTAATCAACTTCTTAATTATGGTGTTCCAAAAGATAACATTAATGTTGGTAGCCAAATTGCAGTAAATACACCGTTCAATGCCATACCAAATGCAGCGTAACGGCCTGCAACAGGCCCACGTTGCCAAGCTTGAGCTGTTCCGATGGCGTGTGCAGCTAAACCTAAGGCTAAACCTGATGCTCTCTCATCATGAATATGTTTAAGTAAGAATGGTGAGAATGCTGCGCCAATTACCCCAGACAAAATAACAATAAGGGTTACGAGTGTTTCAGGAGCATGTAATAAAGTTGCGATGTTCAGAGCAATTGGAGTGGTTACTGCACGGGTGGCAAATGCAAGAATGGTAGGTTCAGACATATGTAACAAATAAGCCAGCCCCATAGGTAGAGCAACGGCGCTAATACTTGCAAAAAGTAAAATACCAATGACCGATTTAATTGGAAGATCATCGTAACGCATTGCAGCTAAAGGAATGGCTAAGGCTACAGTGACATAACCTAATAGATGGCCAAATAAGTCATTCACATAAAGACGATACTGCTCATATGGCACATGCAAAACTGAAAGTAAGCCAATCACAATGAACATGCCGAAAACTAAAAGTGGAACTTGCGGAAAACGTCGGTTTAAAGGCTTTGCACACAGATAACCAATGAGTGTGATCAAAAATCCGTAGAAAATCGTAAACATTTTATTCTCCTTATAACCAACGTTTTGCCATTTTTGCATAGACCCACAAAGGTATAAGGGTACTGACCACTAAAACGAAAAGAAATAATGGAATTTCCTTACCCATATGTACGAGCATAATTAATGAACCTGCACAGATAGGTAAAAACGCGAATCCACTTTCTTTCATGATTTTATTATTGGTATCGACTATTCGAAGTGGAATTTTTTTAAACTTTCTCCAAATCAGTAAAATAATAAGTAAGCTGATTAAACCGACCAGATTACCTAATTCTGGATGACCAAAAGCACGCATGACAACGACAGAGCCTTCACGAAAACCAATAATGAGTAGTAATGTAATTACCCATGCTGTCCAGTCTATACTTTTGATCTTATCCATATTTTTTATCTCTAAAAGTTTACTTATCAAGTTTTAACTGATATCGCCCTTGATTTCAAACTCTTCCAAGGGTCGCTTAAATTGACTCGCGTGTTCTCTCAAGATTTCATCCAATGGAAGTTTTGCTTGGCGAATCAGCTTTTCTAACTTATGTGGTGCAATCTTCACGTCAATATGTAATAAGCCTGCATCATCATAATGTTCAGACTCAATAACATTTAAGGCATAAAGTTGAGTACGTAATTTGCCATAAGCAGGCTTAAGCACGAGTGAAAACTTTTGAATTTGGCCCATTAAGCATTCTTGTACTGCTTTTTGGAGCAACTCTAGACCTTGACCAGAATGAGCTGAAACATAAACTCGATCTGGGACGTGTGGCTCAGCATAAATAATTTTGGCCTCTTCACCACTTAGATCAATTTTGTTGTACACCCGAAGTACGGGAGCATCAGCACCAATGTCTTTTAATACGCCTTCAACCGCTTCAATTTGGTCAAGCATGTCGTGGCTACTACTATCAATAACATGCAGTAAAAGGGTCGCTTCTAGTGTTTCTTCAAGTGTTGCTTTAAATGATTCAACCAAATCATGCTGTAAGTTTCGTACAAAACCTACTGTGTCTGCTAGCACAACAGTACCGATACCATCCCAGTCTAAACGGCGTAGGGTTGGATCAAGTGTTGCAAATAGTTGATCAGCTGCGTAGACATCACTATTAGCTAAAATATTAAATAAAGTCGATTTACCAGCGTTGGTATAACCTACTAATGAAACCGTTGGAATAGCTGCTTTTTGTCTTGCAGCACGCCCTTGCATACGAGTCTGTTGTACTTTGTCTAATTTATCTTTTAATTGGGTAATACGAACACGAATGAGACGGCGATCTGTCTCTAGTTGTGTTTCACCGGGACCGCGTAAGCCGATACCACCTTTTTGTTGTTCAAAGTCGGCAGACCAACCACGAATAAGACGAGTAGATAAATGTTTAAGCTGGGCAAGTTCGACTTGTAACTTACCTTCATGCGTACGGGCACGCAGCGCAAAAATATCTAAAATTAAGCCTGTGCGGTCAATAACTCGGCATTTTAATATTCTTTCTAAATTTCGTTCTTGAGCAGGTGATAACGCATGGTCAAAGATAACCAGACTCGCTTCTAGCTCCTGAACTTGCTCTGCAATTTCTTCGACTTTTCCGGAGCCAATAAAAAATTTAGGATTAGGCTTATTACGCTGAACCTTAATATGTTCAAGGATATCTGCACCAGCAGACTGTGCAAGTAGAGCAAACTCTTCGGCATCCAGATCATCTAATAATTGTACAGAAACACTCACTAAGATTGTGCGTTCACCGCCTTGATGCCGATCAACATATTCCACGTGGCTATAAATCCTGAAAATGGGAAAACTTTATTCTAGAGGAAACTTAAGCAAAAGGGGAAAGCGTTTGTTCTCATCCTTTAGATTAGTTATATGAGATTAGTCTAATGTTCAGATTTATTTTATTTGCCGTTCTCTATCGTCAATGCAAGTTTATTACGAAACGTATAGAATGACTCGAGATGGGTATAACAATGATTAATCGTTAGTGAAATTTTATGGCTCAAACGCAAAGTATAGTTAATTCAACGTTAAAGAAATTATCAAAAATAGGTTTATACGGAAAAAAGGTCACTTCTGCCACGGCCGCAATTAGTGAAGGTTTTTATCTAGTTTATCGACATGGGCTTTATAAAGATCCTAATAATCCTGTTAATACACGTTATGTCCAATACTTTTGCCGTCGTTTATGTCAGGTTTTCAATTTAGATATAGAAGTACATGGCACAATTCCTAGAGAACCAGCTTTATGGGTAAGTAATCATATTTCTTGGCTAGATGTTGCGGTTCTAGGTTCAGGTGCGCGAGTTTTCTTTCTGGCTAAAGCTGAAATTGAAAATTGGCCTATTCTTGGAAATTTAGCCAAAAGTGGTGGAACGTTATTTATTAAGCGTGGATCTGGCGATTCTGTCAGAATTCGTGAGCAAATTGCTGAATTTTTAAAACAGAATATTCCAGTATTATTTTTCCCTGAAGCCACAACTACAGATGGACATTCTGTTAAAAAAGTACATGGACGATTACTAGGAGCAGCGATTGAAGCACAGCGTCCAGTACAGGTTTGTTTGATTTGTTATGTAAATCGTGATGGGCAATTAGATACAGTTGCGCCATTCATTGGTGACATGACATTTGCCGAACATATTCAACGTGTACTTGAAATGCCTAAAGTAACAGCTCATCTGTTAACTTTGCCTCCTATTTCAGTGGAAGGGCATGACGTCAAAAGTTTAACGCGCGAAGTTCAAGAAAAAATGGTGGAAGGTTTGGCTCAATTACATCAGAAAGTACTTAAGCCAAATAACTAATTACATAAATCCTTCAAGTGGCAGCCATGAAAGAAACTTCATGCCTGCTTTTTGCCACCATTTCATCTCAGGTTCCTGTCTATAAATTACAGGACCATTTGGAGTTTCTTGCTGCCAATAAATATGGTTGTTAGTGTCGAGCTTTAATTTATAAGCATACTTATTTAAATTTTCATCCATTGTATGGTGAATCGTCTTAGCCAGCGATGGGCTATCTAAAATCACACCAATTTCAGTATTTAAGTAAGCCGAGCGCGGATCAAAGTTAAATGAACCAATAAAAACCTGCTCATCTAATGCCATGAGTTTAGTATGCAAACTTGATCGGCTTAGCCCTTTCATATTTACTTTAGCTTTAGTGGCAAGCTCATCTGTATTTTTATTTAAATCTCTTTTATCAGGTGTTGGTAAAAATTCATAAAGTTGTACGCCGTTTTTAAGCAGTTCTTTACGATATTTCCCATAAAAGGCATGTACAACAGCAACGTCATTCGCTTTGAAAGAGTTCGTTAAAACTCGAACTTCAACACCCTCTTTGGCAAGCGTGCTTAAAATCTTGGCACCTTGTTTTTCAGGAATAAAATAAGCAGAGATTAAGTCAACGTTACTTTCTGGTTTTTCCAAATGATTAATTAACTGGAAATTGAGGTGTTCTTCTTTCTTAGCTTTCGATTTGATTTTATCAGGTGAGTCTTTTACGACTTCTGCTTTGACCCAATCAAATTGAATATTGTGATTTAGCCATTGATCAAATGCATGAGATTTTGCGGTTAAGTTTAAAAAGTTTTGGACGGTAGCTTGTTGATAGTGTGCTTCAAGCTGTTCTTTTAAGCCTTCATAGCGTAAACGGTGCTGCTCAGGACTTACGATACTTTGAACTGAATATGCATATTCATGATTCCAGTAATCATCAAACGAATTTACGATATCATCAACAGCAGCGCCTACCAACATTACATCGACATCAGAAAACTGATAGCTATCGCTTACATTGTAATATTGATTGGTCATGTTACGCCCGCCAATAAGAGCAACCTCATTGTCGGCAATAAAACTTTTATTGTGCATACGACGATTGATACGTTTTAAATCAAGCACCATATCCATCGCACGATATTTGCGGAAACGGTAGGGATTGAAAAGCTTAACTTCAATATTTTTATGCTGAGAAAGGGCCAGTAAAATCCCTTCCATTTTTTTTGCATTATTGTCATCAATAAGAAGTCGGGCTTTTACACCTCGATCAGCTGCACGAATAATCGCGTGCAAGGCTAAAGCACCAACTTTGTCATTATCCCAAATGTAATATTGTAAATCTAAAGTCTTTTCAGCTTTATCAATTAATCTAAGTCGAGCCGCGAGAGCCTCCAGCGGATCATTTAGAACATGGAAACCCGTTAACTTTGGATTTTGCTGACGTAAAGGTGTAATAATTTTGGCAAGTGAAGTCTCAGAGGTATCAATATCTTTTGCATATTGTACTGGCTCAACACCATGTTTTGGCAGAGTACTACATCCTGTCAAACCCACAGCAAAACTTGAACATAGGACTATAGAGGCTTTTATCAAAAAGCGTTTAGCTTGTTGATTCGTTTGAAGCTGTTTGGAAGGAAAGGATTGTGCCATAATCAGTACATACGATAAGGTGAGCTAGAGTATAATTCGTGCATATTGAAAGATAAATATTGAATTTGATTACTAGCAATCAATATAAGATAAGTCGAGAGTCGTAATGTGGAATCCAAATTCAATCATTTTTTGTTTTTACTTTATTTTTTCAATACTTGCTTTATGGGGAATTTCTGAGGCTTGGATTCATCAATCACGAACCGAGACGATTCATCCATTTAAAGCTTTTGTACATCTACTTGCATTTTATCTCTCTTATCTACTTATTCCTCTCTGGTTTTTTAATTTATATGCTGCTTGGATTGGTTACTACTCAATTCATCAAGGTATTTTCATCTTTTTCTTAAGTGGCGTGTTAATTTACGCCCGATTTATCGAACCTCATTTAGTGCGTGTCGATACTCATCAATATCGCTTAAATCCGGATCGTAGTTTTGATAAACCAGTAAAAGTAGCCTTAATTGCAGATTTACATATTGGTTTATTTTCAGGACATGAACGTCAGCTCAAAACCATCGTTAGAAAATTAAATGAACAGCAACCTGATTTAGTGGTAGTCGCTGGTGATTGGACATATGAGCCGGAAGATAGACTGATTGAAGAATTAAGTGTTTTAAAAGAAATTCAGGCGCCTGTATATTCGGTTCCTGGAAATCATGATGAGCAATATCCTGGCCCACCGATTCAGCAACTATTAAAAGATGCCCTGTTTTATAATGAAATTGTTGATATTGAAGGGAAAATAGTTGATTTTGATGAGTTTCGTTTGATTGGTATTGGTGACCTCTGGGCAGGCAAAACCGATATGCGCTCTATGCCAGATTTACCGCAAGACAAGCCTTGGTTAATTTTATCTCATAACCCCGATACGGTAGATATGGTACCTAAATTACCGAATCGACCATTAATGTTATCTGGGCATACACATGGAGGGCAGGTAGAGCTTCCATGGTTGACTAACTATATTATGAAAAAAGTATCAATTTTAGGTCATAAGCGCGGTTTCTACTCTCATGAGCATGCGGATGTCTTTGTTACTGTTGGCACAGGAATGGTTGGAATTCCTTTGCGTTTCAGAGTGCCACCAACCATTGATATTATTGAGTTAGTTTAAAATAAAAAAGCCAATCACAGAGGATTGGCTTTTTTATGAATTAAATTTACTTATGGAATAACGACAATCGCAACACGTCGGTTAATCGCACGGTTTTCATTGGTTGTATTTGGCACATAAGGTTGTGTTGAACCACGACCAATTACGTAGATGTTTTCTTTTTTAAATCCACGTGTTAAGAAAAGGTTTGCCACACTTTGAGCACGCTCTTCAGATAACTTTTGGTTATATGTAGCATCACCAACATCATCAGTATGACCAACAATTTTCAATTTATTCAGGTCATATTTATTCAGTTGATTTGCCAGACGTACTAACTCAGCTTCATGACTTTGTTTTAACTGTGCATTATTAAAGTCAAATAACAAGCGTTCTGGTAAACCTAAAGTCCAGCCTTCATCAGTAAGAACGAAACCTTCTTTTTTGAGCAATTTTACTTGACGATATTTTAATGGACCAAAACTCAGGCACCCTGCAAGAGTAATGCATAGCAATGCAATAAAAGAGAGTTTTAAAGATCTTGTATTCATAGATTAGCCTAAATTTAATTTTCAGGTTTATAGATAAACCAGTGTTCATCCGAATTTTTAGCCTTATACATTGCTTGATCTGCTTGCATAATGAAATCTTCGGGGCTAGATGCAAATTGTGATAAAGCAATACCTACACTGAAACTGAAGTAAATGGTTTGACCATTTAGATGCAAAGGTTCTTTACAGCTTTCGAGTAAATTTTCAGCAATAGATATTAAATGATCAGCATGACTAATGGAATGCAAAATGACAGCAAATTCATCACCACCTAACCTTGCAATAAAATCTTGATGACGCAAACGAGTTTGCAGGCGATTCGCCATTTCTTTTAAAACTTCATCGCCAGCTAAATGGCCAAATTGGTCATTAATTGCTTTGAAGTTATTGTTATCTATAAATAATAATGCAGACTTATTATCAAACCCTTTATCTTCAAACATGTCTAAAAGGATTTGGTAAAAATAATGTCTATTAGGTAATAAGGTGAGTTGGTCGTGATGAGCCTGAAAGGATAATTTACGATTTTCCTTTTGCAGCTGATTATCCCATATCTGAATTTCTTCAAGTAACTCGTTAAAAACGGTATTTAAATCTTGAAATTCTTTAATTCGGTTATAAGGGAAACGAAGATTATAAGCTTTTTGTTCACTTACAATTTGAGCAATATTAGTAAGTGGGTAAATAGCCTGCATAATTTGACGATAAGTTAGATTTACTGACCACCATAAAGCGCAAACAATAAACAACATTGCAATCGCAAGTCCTACCATAATCATTTTTAGGAACTGCAATATTTTTTCAGAGCTACCAAAAAGTGTAAGTTCACCTACATTTTGCTCGTGATGATAAATTGTAAGATGAACAGGCTCATTTAAAAACCAGTGATCAAACCAGCCTTCTAAAATTGAAGTTTGACTTGATAATTTAAAACTTTGGGCGATCAGATGATGTTCTGAATCGTAAATATGAATAGTACGAATTGAATGATCATTCGTGTACTCATTCAAAATCTGCTCTATTGTAATTTTATCATTAAACACGACTGCGGGCTGAATACGCTCTAATAGAGTATGACTAAGCAATTGCAAATTCTGTTTGGCATAAGTTTCCATAGTAAAAACAGAAATTGAGACAAACGTAAAAGAGCAAATGAAAAAAGTAATAGCAAAAATAGTAAATTGAGATTTTCTAAATAATGCGTGTAGTGAAGTGGACTGATACAACTTTGATATCATGATCCTTACTCCGCATTCTTAGCCAAGAGCAATACTCTCGGATCAATATGGACTTTGGAGTGACTTAAAGCATCTAAGTTAACTTTAAAGGTAGTGTAATTATTCTGAGTATATAAACAAAAGATACTTCCTATCTCGCACTCTGAATTATTAATACTTAAAGAAAGTAAAGAATGATAAGGATAGTTTTGAATAAGGTTTTGTTGTTGCTGCGGAGAAGTACTAGAAAAATAGACAGCCTGACAATGTGACCGAGCAAAATCTTTCGCATTTACAGTTTGAACACGATAATTATAAGACATTTGCTGGATATAAGATTGAAAAGTAGATGTAATAGAAGGGTTATCAATTACACAAAGAGTAGGAGTATTTACATTCTCCCACTTACTGTAGCTTAGGATAGATAAAGTAAGTACATAGAAATTATGTTTTGAATTGGCATAACAAGGCCCACTCGTAGCAAGCACTACAAGTATGCAAACAAATACTTTTTTAGCGAACTGCCACATGGTGAGTTAATGCCAAACTATTGCACGAATAATCTATTCTACATGAAGTTGATAACGTAAAAAAAGTTTAATATCTCATCTAAAAGCGACCAAAAAGCTTAAAAAGTATCCAGTTGATGATATTGATTTAAAAAAAGGGTTGCAAAGGGGATGAGATGGTCTATAATGCACATCCATCGGCGGTGATGCAGATAGAAACTTGTTGAAAAACAGTTACTTGAGATTAGATTGGTTGCTTTAAGTGATGAATTTGATGGTAAGTTGGTTTGAGAGATAAGTTTTAAAAATATCGAAATTACCTGTTGACTTTTAAGAGATTAAGAGTAATATAGCCGACCTAGCTTGCTGGTGACGAACCAGGAAGAAGATCATTAAGAGAATTGAAGAACAACTTGTGTGGATTTTTACTGGTTGATTAATCGAAATAATTTTCATTGATTGATTGGTTTAAATTACTCGAAGTTTATTTGAGCGAAATTTAAGTCAGTAATTGATGAGCCAGAATTGGTACCTTGTCTTTAAATAAGGTACAAAATGATTTTAACTGAAGAGTTTGATCATGGCTCAGATTGAACGCTGGCGGCAGGCTTAACACATGCAAGTCGAGCGGAGAGAGGTAGCTTGCTACTGATCTTAGCGGCGGACGGGTGAGTAATGCTTAGGAATCTGCCTATTAGTGGGGGACAACATTTCGAAAGGAATGCTAATACCGCATACGTCCTACGGGAGAAAGCAGGGGATCTTCGGACCTTGCGCTAATAGATGAGCCTAAGTCGGATTAGCTAGTTGGTGGGGTAAAGGCCTACCAAGGCGACGATCTGTAGCGGGTCTGAGAGGATGATCCGCCACACTGGGACTGAGACACGGCCCAGACTCCTACGGGAGGCAGCAGTGGGGAATATTGGACAATGGGCGCAAGCCTGATCCAGCCATGCCGCGTGTGTGAAGAAGGCCTTATGGTTGTAAAGCACTTTAAGCGAGGAGGAGGCTACTTTAGTTAATACCTAGAGATAGTGGACGTTACTCGCAGAATAAGCACCGGCTAACTCTGTGCCAGCAGCCGCGGTAATACAGAGGGTGCAAGCGTTAATCGGATTTACTGGGCGTAA
Source organism: Acinetobacter sp. 1294243 (assembly GCF_000588015.1). Taxonomy (NCBI): domain Bacteria; kingdom Pseudomonadati; phylum Pseudomonadota; class Gammaproteobacteria; order Moraxellales; family Moraxellaceae; genus Acinetobacter; species Acinetobacter sp. 1294243. The sequence goes on along the minus strand of NZ_JFXG01000025.1, from coordinate 4,817 downwards.
AGCGCGCGTAGGCGGCTAATTAAGTCAAATGTGAAATCCCCGAGCTTAACTTGGGAATTGCATTCGATACTGGTTAGCTAGAGTGTGGGAGAGGATGGTAGAATTCCAGGTGTAGCGGTGAAATGCGTAGAGATCTGGAGGAATACCGATGGCGAAGGCAGCCATCTGGCCTAACACTGACGCTGAGGTGCGAAAGCATGGGGAGCAAACAGGATTAGATACCCTGGTAGTCCATGCCGTAAACGATGTCTACTAGCCGTTGGGGCCTTTGAGGCTTTAGTGGCGCAGCTAACGCGATAAGTAGACCGCCTGGGGAGTACGGTCGCAAGACTAAAACTCAAATGAATTGACGGGGGCCCGCACAAGCGGTGGAGCATGTGGTTTAATTCGATGCAACGCGAAGAACCTTACCTGGCCTTGACATAGTAAGAACTTTCCAGAGATGGATTGGTGCCTTCGGGAACTTACATACAGGTGCTGCATGGCTGTCGTCAGCTCGTGTCGTGAGATGTTGGGTTAAGTCCCGCAACGAGCGCAACCCTTTTCCTTATTTGCCAGCGAGTAATGTCGGGAACTTTAAGGATACTGCCAGTGACAAACTGGAGGAAGGCGGGGACGACGTCAAGTCATCATGGCCCTTACGGCCAGGGCTACACACGTGCTACAATGGTCGGTACAAAGGGTTGCTACCTAGCGATAGGATGCTAATCTCAAAAAGCCGATCGTAGTCCGGATTGGAGTCTGCAACTCGACTCCATGAAGTCGGAATCGCTAGTAATCGCGGATCAGAATGCCGCGGTGAATACGTTCCCGGGCCTTGTACACACCGCCCGTCACACCATGGGAGTTTGTTGCACCAGAAGTAGCTAGCCTAACTGCAAAGAGGGCGGTTACCACGGTGTGGCCGATGACTGGGGTGAAGTCGTAACAAGGTAGCCGTAGGGGAACCTGCGGCTGGATCACCTCCTTAACGAAAGATTGACGATTGGTAAGAATCCACAACAAGTTGTTCTTCATAGATGTATCTGAGGGTCTGTAGCTCAGTTGGTTAGAGCACACGCTTGATAAGCGTGGGGTCACAAGTTCAAGTCTTGTCAGACCCACCATGACTTTGACTGGTTGAAGTTATAGATAAAAGATACATGACTGATGATGTAAGCTGGGGACTTAGCTTAGTTGGTAGAGCGCCTGCTTTGCACGCAGGAGGTCAGGAGTTCGACTCTCCTAGTCTCCACCAGAACTTAAGAGAAGTTCGGATTACAGAAATTAGTAAATAGAGATTTCGGTCTTGGTTTATTAACTTCTGTGATTTAAGTATCACGGTATTAAGCATGACCTGACGAAGGCGTGTTTATTCATTAACAGATTGGCAAAATTGAGTCTGAAATAAATTGTTCACTCAAGAGTTTAGATTAAGCAATTAATCTAGATGAATTGAGAACTAGCAAATTAACTGAATCAAGCGTTTTGGTATATGAATTTAGATTGAAGCTGTACAGTGTTTAAGTACACAAACAACAGATAGTAGCGATGAAGAATCGCACGGACAACACTCACTTGTAGGTGTTGACGACTGTTTGGGGTTGTATAGTCAAGTAATTAAGTGCATGTGGTGGATGCCTTGGCAGTCAGAGGCGATGAAAGACGTGATAGCCTGCGAAAAGCTCCGGGGAGGCGGCAAATATCCTTTGATCCGGAGATTTCTGAATGGGGGAACCCACCTACTTTAAGGTAGGTATTGCAACATGAATACATAGTGTTGCAAGGCGAACGAGGGGAAGTGAAACATCTCAGTACCCTTAGGAAAAGAAATCAATTGAGATTCCCTCAGTAGCGGCGAGCGAACGGGGATCAGCCCATTAAGTTATGTGTGTTTTAGTGGAACGCTCTGGGAAGTGCGAACGTAGAGGGTGATATTCCCGTACACGAAAGGGCACACATAATGATGACGAGTAGGGCGAGGCACGTGAAACCTTGTCTGAATATGGGGGGACCATCCTCCAAGGCTAAATACTCCTGACTGACCGATAGTGAACCAGTACCGTGAGGGAAAGGCGAAAAGAACCCCTGTGAGGGGAGTGAAATAGATCCTGAAACCGCATGCATACAAGCAGTGGGAGCACCTTCGTGGTGTGACTGCGTACCTTTTGTATAATGGGTCAGCGACTTATATTCAGTAGCGAGGTTAACCGTATAGGGGAGCCGTAGAGAAATCGAGTCTTAATAGGGCGTTTAGTTGCTGGGTATAGACCCGAAACCAGGCGATCTATCCATGAGCAGGTTGAAGGTTGGGTAACACTAACTGGAGGACCGAACCCACTGTCGTTGAAAAGCCAGGGGATGACTTGTGGATAGGGGTGAAAGGCTAATCAAGCCTGGTGATAGCTGGTTCTCCCCGAAAGCTATTTAGGTAGCGCCTCGGACGAATACCATAGGGGGTAGAGCACTGTTTCGGCTAGGGGGTCATCCCGACTTACCAAACCGATGCAAACTCCGAATACCTATGAGTACTATCCGGGAGACAGACTGCGGGTGCTAACGTCCGTAGTCAAGAGGAAAACAATCCAGACCGCCAGCTAAGGCCCCAAAATCATAGTTAAGTGGGAAACGATGTGGGAAGGCATAGACAGCTAGGAGGTTGGCTTAGAAGCAGCCACCCTTTAAAGAAAGCGTAATAGCTCACTAGTCGAGTCGGCCTGCGCGGAAGATGTAACGGGGCTAAAACTATGTGCCGAAGCTGCGGATTTGACATTAGTCAAGTGGTAGGGGAGCGTTCTGTAAGCCGATGAAGGTGTATTGAGAAGTATGCTGGAGGTATCAGAAGTGCGAATGCTGACGTGAGTAACGACAAAACGGGTGAAAAACCCGTTCGCCGAAAGACCAAGGGTTCCAGTCCAACGTTAATCGGGGCTGGGTGAGTCGACCCCTAAGGCGAGGCCGAAAGGCGTAGTCGATGGGAAATTGGTTAATATTCCAATACTTCTGTGTAATGCGATGAGAGGACGGAGAAGGTTAAGTCAGCCTGGCGTTGGTTGTCCAGGTGGAAGGATGTAGGTATGTATCTTAGGCAAATCCGGGGTACTCTATACTGAGATCCGATAGCAAGCTGTACTTGTACAGTGAAGTGGCTGATACCATGCTTCCAGGAAAAGTCTCTAAGCTTCAGTTACACAGGAATCGTACCCGAAACCGACACAGGTGGTCAGGTCGAGTAGACCAAGGCGCTTGAGAGAACTCTGCTGAAGGAACTAGGCAAAATGGTACCGTAACTTCGGGAGAAGGTACGCTGTTGTTGGTGATGGAACTTGCTTCCTGAGCTGACGACAGCCGCAGAAACCAGGCCGCTGCAACTGTTTATTAAAAACATAGCACTCTGCAAACACGAAAGTGGACGTATAGGGTGTGATGCCTGCCCGGTGCTGGAAGGTTAATTGATGGGGTTAGCGTAAGCGAAGCTCTTGATCGAAGCCCCAGTAAACGGCGGCCGTAACTATAACGGTCCTAAGGTAGCGAAATTCCTTGTCGGGTAAGTTCCGACCTGCACGAATGGCATAATGATGGCGGCGCTGTCTCCAGCAGAGGCTCAGTGAAATCGAAATCGCTGTGAAGATGCAGTGTACCCGCGGCTAGACGGAAAGACCCCGTGAACCTTTACTGCAGCTTGACACTGAACTTTGACCTTACTTGTGTAGGATAGGTGGGAGGCTTTGAAGTTGGAACGCTAGTTCCAATGGAGCCGTCCTTGAAATACCACCCTGGTAATGTTGAGGTTCTAACTCTGTCCCGTTATCCGGGACGAGGACCGTGTCTGGTGGGTAGTTTGACTGGGGCGGTCTCCTCCTAAAGAGTAACGGAGGAGTACGAAGGTGCGCTCAGCGTGGTCGGAAATCACGCGTAGAGTATAAAGGCAAAAGCGCGCTTAACTGCGAGACCCACAAGTCGAGCAGGTACGAAAGTAGGTCTTAGTGATCCGGTGGTTCTGTATGGAAGGGCCATCGCTCAACGGATAAAAGGTACTCTGGGGATAACAGGCTGATACCGCCCAAGAGTTCATATCGACGGCGGTGTTTGGCACCTCGATGTCGGCTCATCTCATCCTGGGGCTGAAGCAGGTCCCAAGGGTATGGCTGTTCGCCATTTAAAGAGGTACGCGAGCTGGGTTTAGAACGTCGTGAGACAGTTCGGTCCCTATCTACCGTGGGCGCTGGAAATTTGAGAGGATCTGCTCCTAGTACGAGAGGACCAGAGTGGACGAACCTCTGGTGTACCGGTTGTGACGCCAGTCGCATCGCCGGGTAGCTATGTTCGGAAGGGATAACCGCTGAAAGCATCTAAGCGGGAAGCCTACCTCAAGATAAGATTTCCCTAGGAATTTATTCCTCTAAAGAGCCGTTCGAGACTAGGACGTTGATAGGTTGGATGTGGAAGCATAGTGATATGTGAAGCTGACCAATACTAATTGCTCGTGAGGCTTGACTATACAACACCCAAGCAGTTGTATATGAAGCATCAATCGATTCATAAACATGCAAAGCAACTTGATTTAGTTATACTACTAGCTAAAATGAACAACGAAAAATCAGACCAATCAGCCCATCTGTAAAGATTTGGAAAACGCAACGTATCACACAGTGAATAAAACGAAGCAAGTATCCATACCAGTTGTGCTGGCGACCATAGCAAGAGTGAACCACCTGATCCCTTCCCGAACTCAGAAGTGAAACCTCTTAGCGCTGATGGTAGTGTGGGGTTACCCATGTGAGAGTAAGTCATCGCCAGCTCATTATTCTAAACACCCCCGTTCTAACGAATGGGGG
>NZ_JFXG01000024.1:0-43373 GCF_000588015.1 Acinetobacter sp. 1294243 | reverse complement strand
GGAAACGAGACTCGAACTCGCGACCCCAACCTTGGCAAGGTTATGCTCTACCAACTGAGCTATTCCCGCGTGCCGCTTATAATACATTAAGCAAAACAAGGGTCAACAACTTTATGCAAATAATTATGCTGATTGCATAAAATAAAAACAGAAATGACCATTTAGCGGTATTTTTGTTGTTAAGTTGCCGAATAAATAGACATTTTGTTTGAAGTCAAAGCATACAAGAGCAACTTTTGTTTGTGTGTAGACAAGGTATACTAGGTTCAAATATACGAATAATCGTAAAAGGAAAAGCTATGAGCCTTGAACAACAGTTGATTGAACGGTTACAAACACTTGCACCTAGTCATTTGGAAGTGATCAATGAGTCTGCCGGGCACGGTGGTTATTTTCCAGGCAAGGAATCTCATTTTAAAGTGATTATAGTGAGCAACGAATTTAATGGATTGCGTTTAGTTCAACGTCATCAAAAAGTATACGCGTTAGCTTCTGATTTAATGAATCCAGGCCAAATTCATGCTTTAGCGATTCATGCTTATTTGCCAAGTGAGTGGCAAGGTCAAGCACCTGCTAGCCCAGAATGTGCACATGCACCTAAAAGCTAAGGGTTAATTTCATGGATGCACATTTACTCACTAAAATTATTCATATGACTGCGGTAGCTGCTGCACTTATGGTCTTTGTTTTACGCGCTTCAACTCTGTTTATAGGTGTTCAAGGTGAACAACCCAATCCAGCAGGGCGTAAAGTATTAGTTGCCTTACAACATTTGTCATTTACCGTGGTTTTCATTACGGGTGCAATTTTGTTAGTCATGAAAGACTTTCAAGTACAACCGTGGTTTTACGCTAAAATTATTCTATTTTTAGTGTTGTTATCTTCCTTGATGAAAGCCTTTAAAAAAGATGACACTCTTTTGTTGGCACAGCGCCGTGCAGGTTTAGTCATTAGTGCGATTGCATTTATTGCTATTATTATCTTAGTGATTGTGAAACCTGTTTTTGCTTAATTGTTCTACATTCTTTGCCTTTTTGATTAAGCTCTAGGTTAAACTGCGTACAGTAAAATAATATGCAGAGGGAAACATGTTAACTCGTGTGGTGTTTAACCAAAAAGGCGGTGTAGGGAAATCAAGTATTACTGTAAATTTGGCTGCAATTAGTGCCAAACATGGCTTAAGAACATTGGTGATCGATCTTGATCCTCAAGCCAATTCTAGTCAGTATCTTTTAGGTGACGAAGCAACCTATTCTGCTGAAAAATCAATTTTAGAGCCAAATATCGAAAATTTCTTTGATGATGTGTTGGGCAACAATCAACAAAAGGGTTTAATCGGTAACGCATTAGGTTCAATTTTAAAAGCTCCAAGAAATAAAGATCTCGACAGTTTTGTTCATTCAACTCCTTTTGCAAAATTAGATGTGCTTCCAGCAAGCCCTACACTTGGCGCGCTTGAACATGCGCTTGAAAGTAAACATAAAATTTATAAATTACGTGATTCGATCCAAAACTTAGTTGGGCGATATGACCGTATTTATATAGACACACCACCAGCATTTAACTTTTTTACTCTTTCTGCTCTGATTGCGGCAGATAAAGTACTTATTCCTTTCGACTGTGATGTTTTTTCAAAGCGTGCGTTACAAACATTGATTGAAAATGTTCTCGAAACGCAAGATGATCATAATGATCGCTTGGAAATTGAAGGAATTGTGGTGAATCAATTCCAATCCCAAGCAAAATTACCTCGGGAAGTGGTTCAGCAGTTAAAAGATGAAGGGTTGCCTGTACTCAATAGCATGTTACCGCCTTCGATTTTGATGAAAGAATCGCATCAGAAAAATTTACCTTTGGCCCATTTGGCACCCGAACATAAATTGACTCAAGCTTATGAGACATTGTTTGGTGAGATTGAGCCAAAACGATAAGAGAAAAATGATGAAAGGCTTATATATTGCGCCTTTGGTGGCAGCCACTTTACTCCTTGGCGCTTGTGCTACAACGGTAAAACCGACTTATGTGTCTCCGACACAATATCAATCTTTGAGCTGCCAACAGCTACAAAGTGAATATAACCGTATTCAGCAATATATCGACAATGGCGTGCAAACTCCAAAAAGTACAGGTATGGGTGTTGGTCTTGGACTCGGTGGTGGCTGGGGACGAGGTGGTTGGGGATTCGGTCCATCTATTTCTGTAAATATGGGACAGTCTTCTTCAACGAAAAATACCGAACTTTCACGTGTTTTAGGTCAACAAGAAGCAATTGTTCAGGCTGCTCAGTTTAAGAATTGTCCAATTATTGTCCGTAAAAAGACCAATTAATAGTCAACTTTACATCACAATATGCTAACTAAGGCATGTTGTGATGAATAAAGTTTAGCAAAATGTTTCATAATAAAATTAATATAAATAAGTGGTTTATCAATTTTTAAGCTTCCAAAATTCTGTATTTTCTGTAATCAAAAAGCCTTATAAACTTGCTATATTTTGCCTGTTTCGTTTAAGGTGGCCCCATCTTGGATATTATGGAAACTTTATGATTGAGAGTTGGTTTTTTGTATTGGCAATGTTGGCTGTTTTGCTCATTCCTGGGCCGACAAATGCTTTACTTGCAACCGCTGCTCATTCTCAAGGTTTATCTAAAGCATTTTGGCTTATTCCTATGGAATGGTTAGGCTATGCCTACGGTATTAGCTTTTGGGCTGTGTTTATTCATTTGGCAGCACCAGTTTGGCCGGCGTTATTGCTCATTTTACATATTATAAGTGTGGCGTATGTGTTCTGGATGGCATTCCGATTATGGAAAACCACCCATTTACAACAATTTAGTCAAACTCACCGTAACATTCGCCCACGTCAATTATTCTTCTCAACCTTAAAAAATCCGAAATCTTTACTTTTTGCTGCAGGTATTTTCCCTGCCGAAACATGGAATTCGCCTGAAAATTGTCTAATGGTATTTGGTATTTTTACATTGACGCTCATTCCAGCTGCGAGTTTCTGGATGATTTTTGGACGTGCACTATTAACGGGCCCAGTACAAAAAATAAAAGCCGATCATTTATATAAAGGATCGGCTATGTTGCTTATTTTATGTATGCTTCCAGTGGTATTCCGTTTCTTCTAAATTAAGCCTTAAGCATTGGTTTTACGGCTTTTTAGCTTTTCACGTATAAAGCCGATGATGCCCGGTAAAACACTAATAATAATGATGCCAAAAATAAGATGAGTGAAGTTATCTTTAACGATTGGCATATTTCCAAATAGATAGCCCAACGCCACAAAAGAAGCGACCCAACAAAATGCGCCAATCACATTATAAGTTAAGAAAAACTTATAGTTCATGCTACCAGCACCCGCAACAAAAGGGGCAAAAGTACGGGCAAATGGAACAAAGCGAGCAAAAATAATCGTCTTGCCACCATGACGAGCAAAGAATTCTTGAGTTTTAATTAAATGCTGCTTATTAATGAATCGTGAATTCATTTCAAATACACGTGGACCGATAAAACGACCAATATGGTAGTTCACTGTATCGCCTAAAACGGCAGCAATGAAGAGTAGAGCACCCAATAACCATGGATCCATCGCACCTGTAGATGCTGCTAAAGCACCAGCTGCAAATAGTAAACTATCTCCCGGTAAAAACGGCATAACCACTAAACCGGTTTCGACAAAGATAATTAAAAATAAAATGCCATAAATCCACGTCCCGTAATTTGTAATAAACTCGGCGAGATGTTGATCAACGTGTAGAATAAAATCAAGAAGTTCCATGAGATGATTAAGTGGTAAACCGTGCTCAAATCCTAGCAGTGACCCTATAGAAAGTCAGTATAAAACATCAAAAATATACAAATTGATCATCCTGTTTGTGCAACGATATATATGGATTTTGAGTATTTAATTATCAATGTCCCAAACCTAGAATGAGCTCATCAATAAATAAGCATTTAAATAAAGGTGGCAAAATGTTTAATCCAAATGTAGTGGTCAAAAATATCGTAACGCAATCAGGCGCGGACAGTTTTATTAGCCTTATTGCTCGTCTTCTTATGGCTTATATCTTCCTTGTTGCTGGTTGGGGGAAAATTACCGGTTATGCAGCAACTGCAGGATATATGGAAGCAATGGGTGTACCAGGTGGGATTCTTCCTTTAGTGATCTTGGTTGAGTTTGGTGGTGGTTTAGCCTTGTTATTTGGTTTCCAAGCACGCTTTGCAGCTTTTGGTCTTGGTATCTTTAGTATTTTAACTGCATTCTTGTTCCACCAAGGTGGGGCTGATGCAGCGGCACAATACAATAATGGCATCCACTTTATGAAAAACTTAGCAATGGCAGGTGGTTTATTCTTCCTAATGCTTCATGGTGCTGGCCGTATTAGTCTGGATCATGCAATCGAGAAATAATATTCAAGACAAAATAAAAACCGGATGAGCAATTCATCCGGTTTTATTATTTCTTTATTTTAAAAATTAAAGCATAAATTGGATTTGCAATTCCCCAACCACGAAACCAAGAACTGCGCCGACTGCAATCAAGGCCCACTCATCTTCTTTAAATGCAGGACGTAACATCCCTTCAAATTCAGAAGGTGTTAATTTTTGCATACGTTCAATGAGTGTGCTACGAATATTCATTGCATCTTCTGCATAAGACTCTACATATTTCATCGTCTCTGGAAGCTGTTGCATAATACGTTCAGCAACTTGTGATTTCATATTCTGATATTTTTCTCCGCCAATTGCATATACAACTAACGGACGAATAACCCCAGCTTGCATATCAATTTCTTGTTTAACATGGCGGTTAACCAGATCAATAACACGTGCAGAATGTGTACCCGAAAATAACTCTTCCATCATGTGACGTGAAGTCAAAAGCTGTTTAGAAATTAAAGCTGCATAGTCAGCTGCAACTTCATTTTGACGTTTAATAAACAGCCCTTGCCATGTGTAACCCAATATCTTTTTAGGATAAAGTGGTCTAAACATCATTTGTAGTGCAATCCAGTCACTGAAGAAACCCACAAAACCACCAAACAAAGGTAGCATCCAAGGATATTTTCCTTGAGTGACAATCCAGCACAGCATCTGAATCACACCAATACCGAAGCCAAATACAAAACCTACATTACTGAAAAATTTAAATTCTTGTTTCCCTACACGTTTAAAAATATTGTTCAGTAAACGTTTATCTTTAAGCAAGTTACTGATAACAAGATGTTTAATATCAAAGTATCGATTCACATCACGTTGTACTTCGCTCATGATGTGTTCAACAATTTCTGGTGCTTTTGATTGCACACGACGGATGAGTCTTTGGCGAGCAAATTCTGGCATGCCTTCCCATAAACCAGGCTGATACTCTTGAGCAACGTCACGGGTAATATCTTCAGCCGCTGCAAGTAGGGGTTTTTCTATTTCTTTGGCAATACGTTTAGGATCTAGGCGTGCAAAAATTTCTTCAGGCTTAATGAGCTTTGCTGTCATGAGCTCAACAGCAATGGTTGCCATTTTCTCGGCTTTGCGAGGCACGATGCCTTGCCAACCCAAAAATGGTTTAATACCTTTAAATTCAAGTGGTGAAAACATCATCTGGATGGCAACCACCTTGGTGATATAGCCAATTAAACCACTCATAAAAGGAATAGAGACATACAACCAAAAATGTTGCTGGAAATCTGCAATCATAGTTTGAAGCATTGTTGTTCCTTAGATTTCTATTGATTTTGATAGGGGGCAAAAAGCCATAAAAATGGATAATTGTTTAAGCACAGACAAATATCGCTTATGGTATTTACCTTTCCATGGTAATGCCTGTTTTATCGGCTCATCTTAACATCAAATTCAAGGTGATGTTGCATAGAATGTGATGAATTTATCAATACACATGGAGTTTTTAAGCGTAACCCATACAGTTGATAAATATAAGTAAATTTTGATTTATATCAAACAATCCAATTATAGAAATGATTCTGATATGAAAAAAATAAGATATATGATGATTTGCGGTGCGCCGAAGCGCGAAAAATGTTAAAATGGCGCGCTTAATTCTTTTGCCATTTAGTGGTTTGTCATGACTACCAATACTCAAATTACTGAAGATCGTATCCTGATTCTGGATTTCGGCTCTCAATATAGTCAGCTCATTGCACGTCGTGTACGTGAAGCTGGTGTTTACTCTGAAATGTATGCTTTTGATATGTCTGAAGAAGACATTCGCGCTTTTAAGCCAAATGGCATTATTTTGTCAGGTGGACCTGAGAGTGTGCATGAAGAAGGCAGCCCTCGCGCACCACAAGTAGTGTTTGAGTTAGGCGTTCCAGTATTGGGTATTTGCTATGGCTTGCAAACCATGTCTGAACAGTTAGGCGGTAAAGTTGAGCCAGGTACTGTACATGAGTTTGGTTATGCCGAAGTTGATATCGTTAAACGCGACCAACTGATTGGTAACTTACAAGACCGTGAAAACCAACTTCATGTTTGGATGAGTCATGGTGACAAAGTTAGCCAGATTCCAGAAGGCTTTACCATTACTGCAAGCACACCAAGCTGTCCAGTTGCTGCTGTAAGTGATGAAGCGCGTCGTTTCTATGGCGTGCAATTCCACCCAGAAGTAACACACACGGCAAAAGGTGAAGAGTTACTTGCAAACTTCGTTCATAAAATTTGTGGATGTGGCGGTCTTTGGACGCCTGAACACATCATTGATTTACGTGTAGAACAATTACGTGAACAAATTGGTAATGAAAAAGTTCTTTTAGGTCTTTCTGGTGGTGTTGACTCATCTGTCGTTGCTGCGCTTTTACACAAAGCAATTGGCGACCAGTTAACATGTGTATTTGTTGATAATGGTTTACTTCGTTTAAACGAAGGTGACCAAGTGATGCAAATGTTTGCTGAAAACATGGGTATCCGTGTTATTCGTGCAGATGCTGAACAACGTTTCTTAACTGCATTGGCTGGTGAAGTTGATCCAGAGAAAAAACGTAAAATCATTGGCCGTGAATTCATCGAAGTATTTGCTGAAGAAGCACGTAAACTTGATGGCGTGAAATTCTTGGCACAAGGTACGATTTACCCAGACGTAATCGAATCTGCTGCAAGCAAACAAGGTAAAGCACACGTAATTAAATCACACCACAACGTGGGTGGTTTACCAGAAGATTTAGCATTTGAATTGGTAGAACCTTTACGTGACTTGTTCAAAGATGAAGTTCGTAAGTTAGGTACTACACTTGGTTTGCCACATAGCATGATTTACCGTCATCCATTCCCAGGGCCTGGTTTAGGTGTTCGTATTTTGGGTGAAGTGAAGAAAGAATATGCTGATATTCTTCGTCTTGCTGATGACATCTTCATGCAAGAGCTTCGTGACAGTGGTTGGTATGATAAAACTGCTCAAGCATTTGCTGTTTTCCAACCAGTTAAGTCAGTTGGCGTAGTAGGTGATGGTCGTCGTTATGCATGGGTAATCGCACTTCGTGCAGTTGAAACAGTTGACTTTATGACAGCTCGTTTTGCACATTTACCATACGAATTAGTTGATAAAATCTCAACACGTATTATGAATGAAATTAAAGATGTATCACGTGTTGTATACGACGTGTCATCTAAACCACCAGCAACGATTGAGTGGGAATAATTAAATGAAAAGGCAGGATTTAATCCTGCCTTTTTTATATCTGTTTCTTCCGAAGGAGGTGAGAGATGCCTGATTTAATTCAGTTAGAATATCTACAAGAAAAATTACAGCAACTTTTAGCGGAATCATTATTTGCAATTTATCTTTATGGTTCAGCTGTTGACGGTGGTTTAGGGCCAGAAAGTGATCTTGATGTACTGGTCGTGGTCACTCAACCATTAACTTCTGCTTTACGTGAGCAGCTTGCACAAGAATTACTAAAAATTTCACAGCCTGTTGGGGAATTACAAAGACCATTAGAAGTTACTATTTTATTAAAAGATGAGATTCAGTCTGGAATTTATCCTTTAAGTTATGAAATGCAATTTGGTGAATGGCTGCGTGAAGAGCTCAAAGAAGGTGGCACACTGAGCTCACAGAAAGACCCAGATATTAGTATATTGCTTAGAAAAGCGAGATCTCATCATACAGTTTTATTTGGGCCAGCTTTAAACCAATGGGCACCTGAAATTTCTGATCAAGAACTATGGCAAGCAATGTCTGACACTTATCCCGAAATTGTAGCGTATTGGGATGAAGATGCAGATGAAAGAAACCAGATTTTAGCTTTATGCCGGATCTATTTTAGTTTAGTGATGAAGGATATTGCTTCAAAAGACAATGCTGCACGATGGGTTATGTCTCAGCTTCCTGATGAGCAGAAATTCGTATTGCAGCGACTTATACAGGAATATAGAGGGGAAATCGGCAAACAAAATTGGCAAGAGGAGCATTATGCTTTGCAGCCTATTGTCAATTTTTTGAGTTCAAAAATTGAAGAGCAGTTTGAGCAGAAAAGAAATCTGATCACATAATAATTTTTGATTCTGGCTTTATTTACCGACTTTGCTAAACATGTGGCTATATAAGAGTGCTTAAGCACTCTTTTTTATTACTTAGATTTTAAAGCTCAAAATTAATTTTGATAACTATCAAACCAATAGAACAACTCTTATTACTTTTACTTGATCAAAGATATATTAAGATATATCTTAATAATTATAAATTGATCATTTTGGATCTTAAAAGATGAAGCAACAATCAGAACAGCATCATACTGAACATCATCGTTCGGGACGCCGTGGAAGACTTTTTGAAGCTGGACGCATGAAACTTTTGGTACTTCATCTCATTCAGCAAAACCCAAAGCATGGCTATGAAATCATTAAAGAAATAAGTGATTTGGTAGGCGATGGCTATACGCCAAGCGCAGGAACAATTTATCCAACATTAACCAGTCTTGAAGAAATGAATTTGATTAATTTGCTGGATGTAGAGCGTAAGCAATATCAAATCACGGAATTTGGGAAGGCTTACTTAACTGAACAACAAGACAAGTTGAAAGAGTTATTAGAAAAACTACGTTTAAGACGAGAAATCCACAGTAATGATGAATTAATCGAAATTCACCGTGCAATGGAAAACCTAAAAACAGCCTTGCGTTTGAAGCTGAACTCGGCAGGTTTACAGCAAGAGCAGATTTATCAAATTGCCGAAAAAATTGATCAGGCTGCTGTTGCGATTGGGCGCCTATAAGTCGACCTTAAACAAGTTGAAATTTTTCAAAGTTATTAATTTTAAGAGAGAATTTATATATGAAACAACATCAATATCATGTCACGGTACAACACTTAAAAAATGCAAAAGGAGAAGCGTCTACTTATACTGAACGCCTTGAATTCTATGCGGGAAATCATGACGATATTTTTGAAATTGTTGAACGCTTAAAAAAAGCAGATTTTTTTGATGATGAAACAACAAAATCTTTTGGAGTTGGACTAAAACTTTTTAGTGAGGTTATGCTTGAAAACCGTGACCACCCACTATTTCAAGAGTTTCTCCCACAATTTGGTCAATTTATGAAAAACCTAAAACAGCTCGTTAAAACTCAATCATCTTAAGCTGCTCAATGCAGCTTTAATTTTATGTAATTAACAAATGATTGTCTCATTCATAGCACCCTGTGTATTACTAAAAGACTATATTGAATAATGAGTGTATTGTTAAGATCATTACAACGACTCATTGCAAAAGCATAGGTAAAAGAGAGTAATATCATGAGCAATAATAATGATTACGATATTTCTGATTCAAAGGATTGCGAAAAATTTGCCAATCAGTTTATTCAGGAATTTCCAATTCGCTCTGCTGAAATTGGACAGGGGACAGTCATTAAGCGGGCTTTACCTAGCCGACAAAAACGAATGATTGGTGCGTGGTGTTTCTTAGATCATGCAGGCCCAGTAACTTTTCCGGCGGGGGATGGTTTAGATGTTGGTCCTCATCCTCATATTGGTTTGCAAACCTTCACGTGGATGATTGAAGGCACCATGATGCATACCGATAGCTTAGGCTCAAAACAACTGATTCGACCTAAACAAGTTAATTTAATGACGGCAGGTCACGGAATTTCACATACAGAAGTTGCACCTGATACTGAAACTCAAATGCACGCTGCTCAGCTCTGGATTGCCTTACCAGATGCTAAGCGCAACATGGATCCGAAATTTGAACATTATCCTGAACTGCCTGTTGTTGAGAAAGACGGTCTAGAGTTTACCGTGCTTGTGGGTGAATATTTGGCAACGACTTCCCCAGTCTTGGTACATACACCGTTAGTGGGTGTTGACCTCATTGCTACCGAAGATACTAAAACCCGCATTCCATTAAATCCTGAGTTTGAATATGGTTTTATGGCATTAGATGGTGTTGCCCATGTGAATGGCCATGAGTTAACGGCTGACAACATGGTGGTATTAGATACTGGTCTTAGTGAGATCGAAATTGAAGTAAAGAAAGGGAACCGTGTGCTGTTAGTTGGTGGTGAACCGTTTGAGACTCCAATTTTGCTATGGTGGAACTTTGTTGCACGTACAATGGATGATTTAAAAGAAGCCCGTGAGCAATGGATTAACCATGATGCACGTTTTGGTGAAATCCCAGATTATGTTGGTGCACGTTTAGAAGCCCCTGTTCTTCCAGATCAAATGAGAGCATCAAAATGACAGCAGTAATCGCAAGCAGTAAAGCAAAGCCCCTTGCTGAACAATGGAAGGGCGAAATCACCAGTGGTCGTCACCAATATTTTTGTGATGAGCCAGAGAAGCTAGAAGGGCAAGATCAAGGCCCAGCGCCATATGATTTGCTCACTGGAAGTTTAGCCGCGTGTACGCTCATTACTTTAAGAATGTACGCAAAGCATAAGGGTTATGATTTTGGTGAGTTTTCGGTTGAAATCGATTTTCATACCAATAGAGAACATGAAGAACATATAGAACGTCGTATTGTTTTTAAAGACTTGCCAAACGAAGAGCTTCAACAAAAAATCTTAGCGGTATGCGGTAAAACCCCAGTCACTAAAACTTTGTTACGTAGTTTAGACATTCATACTGTGCTTGTTACAGCGTAAAAATGCTATTTTGTTGAGGTGGATGATTTTATATCCATCCCACAAATGGAATAAAACAGCATGTTCACATGCTGTTTTTTATGTAAAAAAGAAAAATAAAAGCAGGCAATAACATGATTAGTGTACACCACCTGGAATGTTCGCGATCGTTTCGAATTCTATGGGCTTTAGAAGAGTTGCGCTTAGATTATGATATTCATTATTATCAACGTCTACCTAACTATTCCGCTCCAGAAACATTGAAATGTATTCATCCTTTAGGTAAAGCTCCAATTTTGACTGATGATGAACAAGTCATCGCAGAATCTGCTGTGATTTTAGAATATTTACAGCAGCGTTATGATCAGAAGCAACAATTTAAACCTAAAGAGCCACAAGATTTACAGCAGTATATTTACTGGATGCACTATGCAGAAGGTTCACTTATGCCGTTATTAGTCATGACTTTGGTCATGAATGGTGTAAACAAACATGTGCCATGGTTAATTCAGCCAGTAGCTAAAAAAATTACAGAAGGGGTGAAGGCAAATTTTGTTCGCCCACGCATGAAAGATCATATTAGTTTTTTAGAAAACTATTTGGCAGAGCATGAATATTTTGCAGGTGACTTTTCATTTGCTGATATTCAAATGAGTTTCCCACTGGAAGCTTTGCAATCACGTTTGCAAGGGAAATACCCTAATATTCAGGCTTTTTTACATCGTATTCAGCAAAGACCCGCATTTCAGAAAGCGAAACAAAAGGGAATTGGTTCTAATGAAAGGAATTGTGCTGATATTTAAAAGAAAAGGAACAATTATTTGTTCCTTTTTTATTTGCCGTTTACTTGCGTTTGATCACGATAGAATCAATGCCGCTATGTTGTAAGGTTTGTTGAGCGGCCAATGCAGCGTCTTGAGTATCATACGGTCCAGAAATAACGCGATACCATGTTTGTCCGTTTTCAGTACTTTTGACTACATCAGCAGATAAGCCATTTAAAATGATTTCTGCACGACGAGCATCAGCCTGATCAGGATCGTTATAACTACGAACTTGTAAAATATATGTAGGTTGCTGAGGAGTTGTAGCTGACTGATTCGGGTCAATTCCTACACTTTCAGAGGCAGCTGGTTGAGTGGTACTTGGTGCCTCAACGATCATAGCAGTGCCTTGATTTTTACTTTCAGGGATCGCTTGTTCAGGAATAGGGGTAACCTGTTGTTGAGGCAATAGGTCGTAGAAGCGATAGTCTTTATTAGTATCTTCTTCTTGATAATGTTCAGAAGTAATCTGATT
Source organism: Acinetobacter sp. 1294243 (assembly GCF_000588015.1). Taxonomy (NCBI): domain Bacteria; kingdom Pseudomonadati; phylum Pseudomonadota; class Gammaproteobacteria; order Moraxellales; family Moraxellaceae; genus Acinetobacter; species Acinetobacter sp. 1294243. The sequence goes on along the minus strand of NZ_JFXG01000024.1, from coordinate 30,994 downwards.
TTTCGCAGGAACAGGTTGCCAAGGTTTCCAAAGCATAAGCATTACAGCGATACATAAGACCGCCAAAATAGCGACAAGTGTCCCTAACCATTTGGGAATTAGAGGCTTTTTAGGCTTATTAGGTCTTTCAGATACACCGCGTTGCGTTTTGCCAAACACGTGGATTATTCCTCTGTATTTTGATTGTTTTTTAATTCGAGTTTGAGTCTCGTCTTACGATGCTAAAAACAGTGGTTTGTATTGATATTTTAACTATACAAACCACTGCTGACTATATATTGCATGACCTTTAATTTGCTGTCATGCAATATATTTATTACATAGATTCTGGTGCAGATACACCAAGTAATTCTAAACCATTACGAAGCACTTGTTGTACATTGATTGAAAGCAATAAACGGGCTTGTGTAAGCTCTGCATCATCGCTTAATACTTTATGTTCATTGTACCAACCGTGGAACAGGGCGGCTAACTCTTTTAAGTAGTTACCAACCTGATGAGGTTCATATGCATTTGCAGCACGTAATACCGTGTCTGGGTATGCTGCCAGTTTAGCAAGAATCTCAGTTTCTGCATCAAGAGACAAGCGAGCTGCATGTGGACGAGCAGCGTTTACATCGAATTGTAAATCTGTGCTTACTGCTTTTTCTAACATACGACAAATACGTGCGTGTGCATATTGAATATAGTACACAGCATTGTCTTTACTTTGTGAAACAGCAAGGTCAAGGTCAAAGTCGATGTGTTGTTCACTCTTACGCATTACGTAGTAGAAACGAGCTGCGTCATTGCCCACTTCTTTACGTAAGTCACGTAAAGTCACGAATTGACCTGAACGAGAAGACATTTGAACCATCTCGCCGCCACGCCATAAACTTACAAACTGAACTAAAAGAACAGTCAATTTCTTAGAGTCGTAACCCATTGCATCAATCGCCGCTTTTACGCGAGAAATATAGCCATGGTGGTCAGAACCCCAAATATCGATTAGGTCAGTATAACCACGTTGTAGTTTATTTAAGTGGTATGCAATGTCAGATGCAAAGTAAGTCGTTTGGCCATTACGACGCTTAACAACACGGTCTTTTTCATCACCAAATTCAGTCGACTTGAACCAGATGTTGCCATCTTTTTGATAAAGGAAGCCACGTTGATCAAGTGTTTCTAAAGCTTCATCAATTTTTGCACTAAGAGATGCTTCACTAAACCATTGGTTGAACGTTACACCAAAGTCAGCAAGGTCATCTTTAATATCATCTAAAATGGCGTGAAGAGCAGCTTGGTGGAATACACGGTAGCCTTCACCTAATAATTGTTGTGAGTTGGCAATAAGTCCATCAATATGCTTTTCTTTATCGCCAGATAAAACGACTTTGTTACCTTCGCTATCTAGCTCTTCAGCATATTGCACATCTTCTGGTACATCTTTATAAACATTCGCAACTTCACGAACGTAAGCGTCGCCATCTTTATCAATAATGCCTTGTGCGATTTCTTTAACGTAATCGCCTTGATATGCATTTTTAGGGAATACAAGGTTTTGTCCAAGTAGTTCCAAATAACGTAAATAAGTAGAAGTCGCCAAAATATCCATTTGACGGCCAGCATCATTCACGTAGTACTCACGGTCAACTTTAGCACCCGTTGCTTCAAGTAAATTAGCAACAGTCATACCGTATGCCGCACCACGACCATGACCTACGTGTAGGCTAGACGTTGGGTTTGCAGAAACAAATTCGACTTGAATCTTTTTCGCTGCATTTGCTTGGCTACGACCAAAAATTTCTTTTTGTGCTTGAATTTGATCAAGAATAGCAAAACGCTGGTCTGCATTTAAAAAGAAGTTAATAAATCCGGGCCCTGCGATTTCAGCTTTACTGATATCTGCCACTTCTGGTAATGCAGCTAGAACTTTCTCAGCTAGATCACGTGGTTTCATACCAGCAGCTTTCGAGCCGATCATGGCAATATTAGAAGCAAAGTCGCCATGGCTTCGGTCTTTGGTGCGTGTTAAGTTGCTTGTGTTTTTCCAGTCGGAAGGAAGCACCCCTTCTTGTTGAAGAGTTTGCACTGCATGGTCGAGAGCTGCTTGTATTGCCGTATTCATATCAATCGAAAATAGATGTCGCAGAAAAACGTCAAATATAGCAAATTTCCGATGACTTAGGGGAGGGGATTTAATATTCCAATAATTCTTTATGCAAATTACTGATGATTATTTTTTAAATGAATGTCGGTTGATGAATCACCTTACTATTCTGAAAATAATGAATTACAAGCCTTCTGGGTAGTTTTTGTGAGTAAATTACGTGTTTAATTTAATACTATTTCCTGAGGAAATACCTGTTGCCGCTAAATCATATAATTATGGCTTTTAAATTTGAGAAAATAAAAGAAATTTTTAAAATCATAAAAATATTAAGATACTGATTTTTATTATTTATTTTTAAACATGTTTTAACTAAATAGTATTTAATTTTAACATCATGGTTTAAAATATCTATTTTGATCGAATTAGGCTTAAGCTTATACGCACAAAGAGTTTTAGAGACCATACAAAACGTGTTTTTCTCTACTCTAAGCTGGAAAATGAGATAGGCAATGATATCAGGACACCCAAGTAAACATCCCCTTTATATTCCATATGCAGGTTTTACACTTTTAGAGTTACCACTCTTAAATAAAGGTTCGGCTTTCACTGAAGAAGAAAGAAGTAACTTTAACTTACACGGTTTACTCCCCCATATTATTGAAACTATTGAAGAGCAGAGCCAGCGTTCTTATCAGCAATATTGCGCTTTTACTGATGATATCAACCGACATATCTATCTGCGTAATATCCAAGATACTAATGAAACCTTGTTCTATCATCTAATCGAAAATCATCTTGAAGAAATGATGCCGATTATTTACACCCCAACAGTAGGTGAGGCATGTCAGCGTTTCTCTGATATCTATCGTCGTCATCGTGGTGTTTTCATTTCATATCCAGATCGTGATGTGATTGATGATATTTTGCAAAACGTAAATAAAAATAATGTAAAAGTGATCGTCATTACTGATGGTGAACGTATTTTAGGTCTTGGTGACCAAGGTATTGGTGGTATGGGTATTCCTATTGGGAAACTTTCACTTTACACCGCTTGTGGTGGAATTAGCCCAGCCTATACATTGCCAATCACAATTGATGTGGGGACGAATAATCCACAATTGTTAAATGATCCGATCTATATGGGTTGGCGTCAGCCACGTATTAGTGGTGATGAATATTATGCATTTGTCGATATGGTGATTGAGGCTGTGAAGCGTCGTTGGCCAAAAGCGTTAATTCAGTTTGAAGATTTCGCTCAAAAAAATGCGATGCCACTTTTAGAAAAGTATCGAGATAAAATTTGTTGTTTTAACGATGATATTCAAGGAACAGCAGCGGTATCTGTAGGTAGTTTGATTGCTGCAAGTCGTGCAGCAGGCAAGCAATTAAAAGATCAAACAATTGCTTTCTTAGGCGCGGGCTCTGCGGGATGCGGTATTGCCGAGCAAATCGTTGCGCAAATGGTTGCTGAAGGTCTGACTGATTCTGAAGCACGTGCTCGCGTTTATATGGTAGACCGTTTTGGTTTGATCACTGAGAATCAGCCAAACTTGCTCGACTTCCAACGTAAGTTAGCACAAAAAGCTGAGGTGGTTGATCAGTGGGGCAATATTGAAGAAGTGATTTCACTACTTGATGTTGTTAAAAATGCGAAGCCTACAGTGTTAATTGGTGTTTCTGGTCAACCAGGTCTCTTCACAGAAGAGATTATTAAGACCATGGCAGCGAATTGTGAACGCCCAATTGTCATGCCATTGTCTAACCCAACTTCACGTGTTGAAGCAGTACCGGCTGATATTGTGGAATGGACTGAAGGTAGAGCATTAATTGCAACAGGTAGCCCGTTTGCTCCTGTGAATCATCACGGCAAGCTTTATAATATTTCTCAGTGTAATAACTCGTACATTTTCCCGGGCATTGGCTTAGGGGTGGTGGCATCGGGTGCTAAACGCGTTACTGAAAATATGTTAATGGCTTCAAGTAGTGCTTTAGCGAATTGCTCGCCATTACTGAAAGATCCGCAAGCTGATTTATTGCCACCTTTAGGTGAAATTCAGCAAGTCTCTAAAGTGATTGCATTTGAAGTTGCCAAAGCTGCAATGGTCGATGGCGTGGCAGTAACGATTAGTGATGATTTGCTACAGCAAAAAATTGATCAATCATTCTGGAAACCTGAATACCGCAAATATAAGCGTATTCCTTTCTAAGGTTGAGAACGTAAAAAGAGGAGCTTAAGCTCCTCTTTTTTATTTTAGTCTTCTAAAACTTCTTCTAGCAATTCTTCACTAGGTGCAAAGTAATATGCGCCGTCTAGTGGTGTCACGAAATGCAATAAGCGATCATGGATACCATCTCCACTTGTACCAAACATACGTTTTAACATGGCATCAATAATATTCAGGTCCTTGGTGTACGCAATGAAAAATAAACCCTGATCACCTCTGCCGTCGCCATAAGGCAGACTATGACGCAAGATTTCCATTTCTTCGCCTTGATCATCTTCGACAACAGTACGTGCGACATGAGCATTTTCTGGTTTAACGTCATCATCCAGTTCAATTGACTCAAGCTTAGTACGACCCATGACATTTTCTTGAGCATCAACTTTTAGTTTTTTCCATTTTTCTAAGTCATGTGCATAGCGCTGCGCGAAAATGAAACTGCCATCAGCAAAAACTCCCGCGCTTTCTGGCAATAGAGCTGTTTCTGCACGGTCATCTGGAAATTGAGGGTTTTCTGTACCGTCTATAAAGCCTGTAATATCTCGGCCATCAAAATAGCGGAAGCAAACACGCTCATCAAGAACTTCAACTTTATCTTTAATACCTTCAAAAAATGCTTGGCTTAATGCAAAACAAATATCAGAACGCATACTAGCAATATGGATGAGGACATCAGCGGGAACGGCTGGCATGTTGAATGCGCCGTTTTCTGGTTCAAGTTGTTTAAAGCCAGCAGGAGATTGACTGTAAAGTTGCTTCCAAAGTTCTGGACCAAAAGCGACTGCTGTTTTGATTTGCGCGTCTGAATGCTGAGTAATGAGACGGTCGCGTGTTTCAAACAACGCTTCGAGTTGTTCTTTTAATTCATCAATTGATAAGTCTTTTAAACGAAGAACAATAAATCGGGCATGATCTGATGGCAACGGCAAAATGACAGATTGAGCAGTCATTGGAAGGTATCTCCTCAATTATAATTTAGTATGAGCTTTAATTATTGTGCCTGATGCGAAGAGCGGTTAGTAGTCTATTTCTTGATTTTATTGTTTGAATTCTCATCAATATAGTTTTATAAAACAGTATAATTCCACTTTTATTGTCTATTTTTACTATGTCTTTGCAAGTTTGGTTTGCCTATATGTTGGCCTGTTGGGTCATTAGTATCTCTCCGGGTGCGGGAGCTATTGCCTCAATGTCGAGTGGTCTAAATTATGGCTTTAGACATGGTTACTGGAATGCAATTGGTTTACAAGTTGCCTTGGTGCTTCAAATTATGGTGGTGGCAGCAGGTGTCGGGGTTTTATTTGCAACGACTCCTTTAGCTTTTCAGGCCGTTAAGTGGTTTGGCGTAGCCTATTTATTATATTTAGCCTATTTGCAGTGGACAGCACCTGTAAAAGATATAGAAATTCAACAAGAAAAAAGAGATAAATCTGCTTTAGCTCTGCTATTAAATGGTTTTGTAGTCAATATTAGTAATCCTAAAGCGATCGTATTTTTATTGGCAGTTTTGCCGCAGTTTTTAGATTTGAGTAAGCCTCAATGGATACATTATCTAATTATGGCAGCCACTATGATTACGATCGATTTGATTGTAATGGCTGGATATACGGGGCTGGCATCCAAGGTTTTAAGATTACTTAGATCCCCTAGACAGCAAAAATATTTAAATCGGGGCTTTGCTGTAATGTTTAGCTGTGCGGCTTTATTATTGAGCACTGTTCATCAGGCGTCCTAAGTTAAGCCGCCTGTGTTTGATTTTTTACTTTTTGAGTTATAAAAATAACAGCAAAACTTAATGCCATACATAAAACAATACTAAGACCTGTAGAGATATTGAGTGCTGCACTTGACCATAAACCGACACTAACACCGAGCTGGGCTAACACGAATGCCCAAATAACCATTTGCTTTGGTGAGTTTGCCAATAGACGAGCACTTAAGGCTGGTATTACGAGTAATGCACCCATTAGCAAAGAACCCACAGCACGCAAGGCTAAAACTGTAAATAAGGCTAATAACAGCATGAAAATAAGGCGTTGCCAGTTTGCATTCACTCCTTCACTAATTGCGATATCCGGATCAATTGCAAACTGTATTTGTGGCTGCCAAAAACGGTAAAGAATTACGAGTGATATCGCAATAATCAAAGTGAAAACAGGGAGGTCAGGCCAATCAATGCTGAGCAAGTCGCCAAATAAATAACTTAAAAGCTCTGGTCTTAAACTTGGTACATGTTGAATAAACAATAAACCACTACACAGTAATGTCGCTGAGCATAAGGCTAACAGAGCATCGTTGGGCAAACGATTGTCGTGTAAAGCCCATAATACGCCTACCAGTAAACCCGCTGTGCCTGCAACGCCAAGCCATAATGGAAGACTTAAGGCTCCTGCAATAGCAACCCCGAGTAGTGTTCCGTGCGCCATCGTGTCAGCAAAAAAAGACATGCGTCTCCAAAGCATTAAACAACCCAGAGGTGCAGTCAAAAATACCAGCAGGGTTCCCATAATCCATGCGGGCAACAATAATTGTAACCATTCCATCATGGCTTAAGCTTCCGGTTCTGGGTGAATATGAGGGCGGTCATTATGAGGGCAAGGGTGAGCAGCATCACCGTGAGCACAATGGTCATGATGATGTTGATAGAAGACCCTTTGAGTTCCAAATATTGCCTGATATTCAGGGTGTTGCTGAATATTCTCGGGTAGCCCACTACAGCAAATATGTTTATTTAAACACACTACGCGGTGTGTTCCTTGCATAACCCATTGTAAGTCATGAGAGACAATTAAGATCGCACAACCATATCGTTCTGGCAGGCTACGAACATAATCATAAAGTTCCGCTTCTGACTGAATATCTAGACCTTGCATGGGTTCATCAAGAACTAAAATATCTGGCTGACGAAGCAGTGCACGAGCCAATAGTACTCTTTGGCGTTCTCCACCTGAAAGTTGTTGTACTTTTGATTGTTGTAACTTTGAAATACCTGTGTCTTGAATAATTTCCTGACGCAGGGCAGAGCTGCATTTTTCTAAATCAAGAAGGTCCTGAACACGTAAAGGGAGACTGTGTGAAGGGTTAAACTTTTGTGGCACATAAGCCATTTTAAGTTTTTTATGATTGATAACACGCCCACTACTCGGCTGGAGAATACCGAGTAGAACCTTTATCAGTGTTGATTTGCCAGCGCCATTGGGGCCAATTAAAGACACAATTTCATTTTCATGTAAGGCAAAATCAACTTTTTTTAATATATCCCGATCATCACGATGAACAGAAACCTGCTCAAGCTGAATTAATACAGGATTTAAGGAGTTGTGCGGCACTGTTGGCATTTCCCCGAAATTTCAATAATGCTGTGTTGAGCCACGAAGTCATCTGAAGCTGCAAGCTGGTCAAGCTGGTGTGTGAGGCCTTGAGAGGAAGCTTCTTTAACCATATGGCATTCGGTACAAATCAGGAATGCTGCTTGATGGCCTTCACGCGGGTGGCAACAAGGAATATACGCATTAATAGAAGTTAGGCGGTGAATGAGACCTTTTTCTAATAAGAAATCTAAAGTTCTATATACAGTTGGAGGCGCAGCAGGGCGATCAGTTTGACTTTTTATACGTGCCAATAAGTCATAGGCACCCATCGGACCCGAAGCATTTAAAATGAGTTCCAGAACTTCTTTGCGCAAAGGTGTAAGGCGTGCGCCAGTCGCAGAACATAAACTTTCTGCTTCAGCTAAACGACTTGCGACATTATGATGATCATGCACACCATGCAAAGAATCATGATGTTCATGCGAGCAGGAACTCATAGGGGTAACCTCGAATTTTTAACGGAATATTAGCATGAAGCGATGCTTCATTCGATTAATCTTAGGTATTTTTGTAACTTTGTTATATTATAACATGCTTCGAGCTAATTTAAATTGATGGTCTGTCATGTTCCGTTTTTTTGTTTTCAGTATGTTCTCACTTTTGAGTACGTTAGGGTGGAGTCAGGGTTTGGTGGTTTCTACACACCCGATTTATCTGATTGCAAAAGAAGTCACTCAAGGGGTTGAAGAACCACAACTCTTATTAAAGGGACAAACTGGGCATGACGTACAATTAACTCCAGCGCATCGTAAAGCAATTAATGATGCGTCTTTGGTGATTTGGTTGGGTAAAGCGCATGAAGCGCCCTTAAATAAATTATTAGGTAATAATAAAAAGGCGATTGCACTATTAGATAGTGGCATTGTTTCTGTTTTGCCCCAGCGTAGTACACGTGGTGTAGCTTTACCTAATACAGTAGATACACATGTATGGTTAGAGCCTAACAATGCGGTTCGAATTGGTTTCTTTATTGCGGCTTTGCGCTCTCAGCAACATCCTGAAAATAAGGCAAAGTACTGGAATAATGCCAATGTATTTGCTCGTAAAATGTTGCAGGCAGCACAAGCTTACGATAGTTCAAGTAATGGCAAACCGTATTGGGCATATCATGATGCCTATCAATATTTAGAGCGTTCACTAAACTTAAAATTCGCTGGTGCTTTAACAGATGACCCTCATGTTGCACCAACAGCAGCTCAAATTAAGTATCTTAATGATAGTCGACCAAAAAATCAGATGTGTTTGTTGGCAGAGAGTTTTACCACTAAGGGTCAATACCAAAAATTAGGTAACATTACTTTTCAGCCAGTAGACGAGAGCATGAATAATGAGGATGATTTCGTCACTGCATGGAAGAAACTGGCTATAAAAACAGATAAATGTGTATTAAGTACGCAAAAGTAAGATAAAAAGTAAACAAAGGCTGACTGTAGCGTCAGCACCACCTGTCATGAAAAACCCCGACTAAAGTCGGGAAAAGATTGCATGTTCAGGGGTGTAACTCTATAATGCCTGCGATTAAAAGCGATCATCAGCTAAACTTGTCAAGCATTTATGCTGTGAGTGGATAAATAATGAGCCAAACTAGTCGCTTGATTGACCGACGATTAGCAAAAGCTTTGGTCTTCTTACAAGCATGTATGATCCCTGTTTCCGCACTTGTGGCGTGGAGCATAAAAGACATGACAGCAGCATTAAGTGCGGCACTTGGTGCGTTGGTCTGCTGGCTTGCTACGGGTTATTTTTCGTGGCAATCCTTCAGAACAGCAGGTGCACGAGCATCAAAACAAGTGCTGTCTAACATGTATAGGGGCATGTTAGGCAAATTTGCAATCATGATCGTTGGATTTATTTTGATTTTGAGCAATGTTAAACCTTTATCACCGTTAGCATTGCTGTTTGGTTTTATTCTCGTTCAGGCAATGTCGTGGGTCGCTCCGTTTTGGGTGTCACGTCTACAAAAACGGGTGTAGAAACAAGAAGAATTGAAGATTTTTTGGAGGGTGGCGAGATATCGACAGTACGCCGATGTTCGTTTCCCTTCTTTTTAGTAATTGACATTGACCAGGTGTGATTTATGGCTGCTGAAGAACATGCCCTCACTTCGACAGAGTATATCAAGCATCACTTGACCAATATGACCTATGGCAAAATGCCAGACGGTACATGGAAATTGGCTGAGACTGCTGAAGAAGCTCATTCGATGGGGTTCACTGCAATTCACTTGGATTCAATGGGTTGGTCAATTGGCCTTGGTGTGATTTTCTGTTTGATGTTCTGGATCGTTGCGAAAGCTGCAAATGCAGGTGTTCCAACTAAATTCCAGTCAGCAATCGAAATGATCATTGAGTTTGTTGACTCAAGTGTCCGTGATACTTTTCATGGCAAATCACGTTTAATCGCTCCGCTTGCACTCACTATTTTCGTGTGGATTTTCCTCATGAACTTAATGGACTTGATCCCAGTTGACTGGATTCCTCAAGTTGCAGCGTTTGTAGGTGCAAACGTATTTGGTATGGACCCTCACCACGTTTACTTCAAGATCGTTCCATCTACAGATCCAAACATTACTTTAGGTATGTCTTTATCTGTATTTGTACTTATCTTGTTCTACAGCATCCGCGAAAAGGGTGTTGGTGGTTTCGTTGGCGAGTTGGCACTTAACCCATTTAACCCAAGTAATCCAGTTGCAAAAGCGTTGCTTATTCCAGTGAACTTGATTTTGGAATTGGTAACATTCCTTGCTCGTCCGATTTCATTAGCTCTCCGACTATTCGGTAACATGTATGCCGGTGAGTTGATCTTTATCCTAATTGCTTTATTGCCGTTCTGGATTCAATGGGCGTTGTCTGTGCCTTGGGCGATCTTCCACATTCTTGTAATCACGTTGCAGGCATTCATCTTTATGATGCTTACCATCGTTTACTTGAGCATGGCAAGCGAAAAACATTAATGGTATTGCCTAACTATCAAATGATGGTTGGGCTGAATTTTTTTAATTTAATTTGGTAATAACCTAACCTCTGAGGAATTTTTCATGGAACTCACTTTAGGTCTAGTTGCAATTGCATCTGCTATCTTGATCGCTTTCGGTGCTTTGGGTACTGCGATTGGTTTTGGTCTTTTGGGTGGTCGCTTTTTAGAAGCTGTTGCTCGTCAACCAGAATTGGCTCCACAACTTCAAACTCGTATGTTCTTAATCGCGGGTCTTCTTGATGCTGTGCCTATGATCGGTGTTGGTATTGGCTTTTTCTTCATCTTCGCTAATCCATTTGTAGGTTAATCATCTTAATTCCTAAATCCACTATTTGAGGAATTGCAATGAATATCAACCTCACATTGATTGGTCAAGCGATTGCGTTTGCATTCTTTGTTGCATTCTGCATGAAGTTTGTTTGGCCACCACTAATCAATGCGATTAGTGAGCGTCAGCGTAAAATCGCTGATGGCTTAAATGCAGCAGAAAAAGCGAAAGCTGACCTTGCCGATGCACAAGCGCAAGTTAAGCAAGAACTTGATGCAGCTAAAGCACAAGCGGCTCAATTGATCGAACAAGCGAACCGTCGTGCAGCGCAATTGATCGAAGAAGCTCGTACTCAAGCTGCGGCTGAAGGTGAGCGTATTCGTCAACAGGCTAAAGAAGCTGTTGATCAAGAAATCAATTCTGCTCGCGAAGAATTACGTCAACAAGTAGCTGCTTTGGCAGTAACTGGTGCAGAAAAAATCCTGAACCAGCAAGTTGATGCAGAAGCTCATAACGCCATGCTGTCTCAGCTGGCTGCTAAACTTTAAGCGAGGCGAATTATGGCTGAACTCTTGACGTTGGCACGTCCGTATGCCAAAGCAGCATTTGCTTATGCTTCTGAGCAAGGTGCAACAGACAATTGGTCGAATGCGTTACAAGTGCTCAGTGCTGCGGTGCAAGACGAAGCATTTTCCGCTTATTTAAATCGCCCTGAACTTACTCCTGCGGAGCAAGTGAAGCTTTTTGCTAAAGTTTTAGGTGAAGATCAATCTCAAGCAGTGTCTAACTTTTTGACACTTCTTGCAGATAACGATCGTTTAATGCTGTTACCTGAAATTGAAGCAGAATATGAACAGCTTAAATCACAGAATAACAACAATGTGGATGTCGTGATTGAATCGGCTTTCCCGTTAACTGCTGAACAAGAGCAACTGTTGAAATCTGCTTTAGAAAAGCGTTTTAACAGTACAGTAACTGTTTCAGTTGAAGTTAAACCTGAGCTTATTGCAGGTGTTGTAATTCGTGCAGGCGATCAAGTGATAGATGATTCTGCGCTTAACAAGCTTGAAAAAATGCGTACTCGTCTTCTTGCATAATGCAAATGATGAAGACTGAACTAATAAAAGATTGAGGAATAGCGCAATGCAACAACTGAATCCATCCGAGATCAGTGCGCTCATTAAACAGCGTATCGGAGATCTGGACACCAGCGCGACCGCTAAAAACGAAGGTACCATTGTTATGGTATCCGACGGTATCGTGCGCATTCACGGTCTTGCTGATGCAATGTACGGTGAAATGATCGAATTCGACGGCGGCTTATTTGGTATGGCACTGAACCTAGAACAGGATTCAGTGGGTGCCGTTGTTTTAGGTAACTACCTAAGCCTTCAAGAAGGTCAAAAAGCTCGTTGTACAGGTCGTGTATTAGAAGTTCCAGTTGGTCCTGAACTTCTTGGCCGTGTTGTCGACGCTTTGGGTAACCCAATTGATGGTAAAGGCCCAATTGATGCGAAATTAACTGATGCTGTTGAAAAAGTAGCACCAGGCGTAATTTGGCGTCAATCTGTAGATGAGCCTGTTCAAACTGGTTATAAATCAGTTGATACAATGATTCCTGTTGGTCGTGGCCAACGTGAGTTGATCATCGGTGACCGTCAAACTGGTAAAACAGCGATGGCGATCGATGCGATTATCGCTCAGAAAAACTCTGGCATTAAATGTGTATACGTTGCGATTGGTCAAAAACAATCAACAATTGCAAACGTTGTACGTAAGCTAGAAGAAACTGGCGCTATGGCGTATACAACTGTTGTTGCTGCTGCGGCTGCTGATCCTGCTGCAATGCAGTACTTAGCTCCGTACTCTGGCTGTACAATGGGTGAGTACTTCCGTGACCGCGGTGAAGACGCTCTTATTATTTATGATGATTTGTCTAAGCAAGCTGTTGCTTACCGTCAAATTTCATTACTTTTACGTCGTCCACCAGGTCGTGAAGCGTATCCAGGTGACGTATTCTATCTTCACTCACGTCTTCTTGAACGTGCTTCTCGTGTATCTGCTGACTACGTTGAGAAATTCACTAATGGTGCAGTAACTGGTCAAACTGGTTCTTTAACTGCATTGCCAATTATTGAAACTCAAGCAGGTGACGTATCTGCATTCGTACCAACGAACGTAATTTCGATTACTGACGGTCAGATCTTCTTAGAAACATCATTATTCAACGCAGGTATTCGTCCTGCTGTGAACGCGGGTATCTCTGTATCTCGTGTTGGTGGTTCTGCTCAAACCAAGATCATCAAAAAATTGTCTGGTGGTATCCGTACTGCTTTAGCACAATACCGTGAATTGGCTGCGTTTGCTCAGTTCGCTTCTGACCTTGATGAAGCAACTCGTAAGCAACTTGAACATGGTCAACGTGTAACTGAGTTAATGAAGCAAAAACAATATGCTCCTTACTCAATTGCTGACCAAGCTGTTTCTGTTTATGCATCTAACGAAGGCTACATGGCTGACGTAGAAGTTAAGAAAATCGTAGACTTTGATGCTGCGTTAATTTCTTACTTCCGCTCAGAATATGCTCCGTTGATGAAACAAATCGATGAAACTGGTGATTACAACAAAGACATCGAAGCAGCAATCAAAGCAGGTATTGAAAGCTTTAAAGCGACTCAAACTTACTAAGTTTAGTTTTAGTTAAGTTTGGTTCACGGATCAACCTTCGGAAGCTCGAAAGAGCTTTCGAATACTAGGTTAAGCGTATGGCAAATTTAAAAGAAATTCGCGCCAAAGTAGCTAGTATCAAGAGCACGCAAAAGATTACTCGCGCGATGCAAATGGTAGCTGCTTCTAAAATGCGTCGTGCGCAAGAGCGCATGGCTCAGGGCCGTCCGTATGCCGATAATATGCGCCGTGTAATTGCTCACTTGGTACAAGCAAACCCTGAATACAAACACCGTTATATGGTTGACCGCCCAGTTAAGCGTGTTGGCTATATCGTAGTGTCTTCAGATCGTGGTTTGGCAGGTGGCTTGAACATTAACTTGTTCAAGAAAGTTGTGCAGCATGTCAAAGCACAACAACAGCAGTCAATTGAAGTTGAATTTGCTTTAATTGGTCAAAAAGCGGTTTCGTTTTTTAAGAATTACGGCGGTAAAGTGCTCGGTGCAACTACCCAACTTGGCGATGCGCCGAGTTTGGAACAGTTAACTGGCTCAGTCCAAGTTATGCTTGATGCATTTGATAAAGGCGAATTAGATCGTATCTATCTCGTATCAAATGGCTTCGTTAATGCAATGACTCAGCAGCCTAAAGTAGAACAACTTGTTCCTTTAGCACCAGCAGAAGAAGGCGATGATCTCAACCGTACTTATGGTTGGGACTATATCTACGAACCAGAAGCAGAAGAATTGTTAAATGGTTTGTTGGTTCGCTATATCGAGTCTATGGTTTATCAAGGTGTGATTGAAAACGTTGCATGTGAGCAGTCAGCTCGTATGGTCGCGATGAAAGCAGCGACAGACAACGCAGGACAATTGATTAAAGACCTACAACTCATTTACAACAAGCTGCGTCAAGCCGCGATTACTCAGGAAATTTCCGAGATCGTTGGCGGTGCCGCTGCCGTTTAACATTATTAAGTTTGAATTGAGGAGACAGCAATGAGTAGCGGTCGTATCATTCAGATCATCGGCGCGGTTATCGACGTCGAGTTTGAGCGCAATAGCGTTCCTAAGATCTATGACGCTCTCCAAGTTGACGGTACTGAAACTACATTAGAAGTTCAGCAACAGCTTGGCGATGGTGTTGTTCGTACCATCGCAATGGGTTCTACAGAAGGTCTTAAACGTGGCCTTAATGTAACTAGCACAAATGCACCGATTTCTGTTCCAGTAGGTCCAGCTACGCTTGGTCGTATCATGGACGTTTTGGGCCGCCCAATTGATGAAGCAGGTCCTGTAGCGACTGAAGAGCGTTTGCCGATTCACCGTCAAGCCCCTTCTTATGCTGAACAAGCAGCTTCTACTGATCTTTTAGAAACTGGTATTAAAGTAATTGACTTACTTTGCCCGTTCGCAAAAGGTGGTAAAGTTGGTCTATTCGGTGGTGCTGGTGTTGGTAAAACCGTTAACATGATGGAGTTGATCAACAACATCGCGAAAGCTCACTCAGGTTTATCTGTGTTTGCTGGTGTTGGTGAGCGTACTCGTGAAGGTAACGACTTCTATCACGAAATGAAAGATTCTAACGTTCTTGACAAAGTAGCAATGGTCTACGGTCAGATGAACGAGCCACCAGGTAACCGTTTACGCGTAGCGTTAACTGGTTTGACTATGGCTGAATACTTCCGTGATCAAAAAGACGAAAATGGTAAAGGTCGTGACGTATTATTATTCGTCGACAACATCTACCGTTATACACTTGCGGGTACTGAAGTATCAGCATTGTTAGGTCGTATGCCATCTGCGGTAGGTTACCAACCTACACTTGCAGAAGAAATGGGTGTTCTTCAAGAGCGTATTACATCTACTAAATCTGGTTCGATCACATCGATCCAAGCGGTATATGTACCTGCCGATGACTTAACAGATCCATCTCCTGCAACTACATTTGCTCACTTAGATGCAACAGTAGTATTGAGCCGTGACATCGCATCTTCTGGTATCTATCCAGCGATCGATCCACTTGACTCAACTTCACGTCAGTTAGACCCATTAGTTGTTGGTCAAGAGCACTATGAAATTGCGCGTGCAGTACAAAACGTATTGCAACGTTATAAAGAGCTTAAAGACATCATCGCAATCTTGGGTATGGATGAATTAGCTGAAGAAGATAAATTGGTTGTTTACCGTGCGCGTAAAATCCAACGTTTCTTCTCTCAACCATTCCACGTAGCTGAAGTGTTTACTGGTGCTCCTGGTAAATTAGTACCGCTTAAAGAAACGATTCGTGGCTTTAAAGGTCTATTAGCTGGTGAATACGATCACATCCCAGAACAAGCGTTCTATATGGTTGGTGGTATTGACGAAGTGATTGCTAAAGCTGAGAAACTCTAATTTAAGGAGATCATCTCATGGCGACTATGCAATGTGATGTCGTAAGTGTTAAAGAGTCTATTTACTCTGGCGCAGTAACGATGTTAATCGCGAAAGGTGCTGGTGGTGAGCTTGGTATTTTGCCAGGACATGCTCCACTTGTAACCTTGCTTCAACCGGGCCCGATTCGTGTTCAGTTGGAAAATGGTACAGAAGAAATCGTCTATGTATCTGGCGGTGTTTTAGAAGTTCAACCTCATGTTGTAACGGTTCTTGCAGATACTGCAATCCGTGCAGACAACTTGGATGAAGCGGCAATTTTAGAAGCACGTAAAAATGCTGAACAATTGCTTGCAAACCAAAAGAGTGATTTGGACTCAGCTGCTGCGTTGGCTGCCTTGGCAGAAACAGCTGCACAGCTTGAAACTATCCGTAAAATCAAAAACCGCGCACTATAATTGCCGGTTTGAGATTGAAAAAGCCACCGTAAGGTGGCTTTTTTTATACGTTGTTTTTTTAAGATTCAGTTTTTGAATCTGACTTTTCATCCCCTGCCATAATCATGGCAGCAAGCTTCACCATATCCATTTGAATGGTATTAAGCTGTTTTTCAATTTGGTCAAAATTGATTTGATCTAATTTCCCATTGAGTAATGGCATGCTAAGAGCTTGTTGGTTGGCATGTAATAAACTTTGGCGAATATTCTCAATTTCCTGACTTTTGATATCTAAAGTCAAAAGTGCTTGATTTAAACCTTCTAGTTGCTGTTTTAACGTAGTGACAGTAGTTTTTAGTTCATTCTGATTCTTATCTTGGATGGCTTGTTCAACATCAAGCTGAGTATCTTTAAGCTGTTCAACATAGTCACCAGCTTTAAGCTGTAAATTAGCAGCGTCGCGGACCATATAAAAAATATTGCCGCTTTTAAGTTCGGCTTTGTTGGGTGCAATTTCTGACTCTTGTTGTTCAATGTTTTGGTCAGCTGCCTGTTCAGCTATTTCAGTTTTTTCTTGTTCGGTAGCATGGTCTTGTGCCTGATCACACCCGAGTAAAAGCATGCCTGAGGCAAAAATTACAAAAGGAAGAAATGCGCCCTGTAAAATTTTTTTCATAACTACAAACAACATCAAATAAAGCAAATGGATACTATAGGCATAAAATATGAAGAAAGATTGTATTTTTGCAAACGAACAACACTTTGAGGAGAGCATAAAAAAGAGCGTATAAAACGCCCTTTCTCATATTTTAAAATATTATTTTGCTAACTCTGCTTCAACTGCTTTAACGATTTGTTCATCGTCTGCTGTTAGGTTTGGAGCAAAGCGAGCTACGACTTCGCCATTTTTATTAATTAAAAACTTTTCGAAGTTCCATAAAACTTCTGGAGCAGGGTTGGTTGGAATACCTAAGCCTTCTAAACGCTCACGGAAAGGACCTTCACCAGTGCGTTCCGGCTGAGCCGCTGTCAAAGTTTGGTAAAGTGGGTGCTTATCTTCGCCGACTACAGAAACCTTAGAAAATAAAGGGAAATGAACATCATAATTTAATGAACAGAACTGTTGAATTTCTTCATCAGAACCTGGTTCTTGCTCTTTAAAGTTATTTGCTGGGAAACCTAAAATTTCAAGACCTTGGTCTTTTTTTGCTTGGTAAAGTTTTTCTAAGCCTTCGTATTGTGGAGTTAAACCACATTTAGAAGCAGTATTTACGATAAGTAGAACTTTACCTTTATATTGTTCAAGATCGACCGTTTCGCCTGAAATAGCTTTTACTGGAATGTGATATACAGATTGTGTCATGAGTCTTTCCTAAAGATTGTAATTGATATCAAGTAACGCATTTGTTTTAACTGCTATTGAAGGGTAGTGCAATAATATTCGTGTTCAAAAAAGAAAAAGTTTTTAAAGATAAACTGAATTCTAGTTATTTCTGATTTGGATAGGTGTTTGCCCAGTGTAACGTTTAAAAAATTCAATAAAACTTGAGCTATGTTGATAACCTAAATCATATGCTAAACGCTTGATAGGCGTCCCTTGGCGAATCTGATGAATGGCATAAATAATTTTGGCTCGGTTACGCCATTCGGACAACGAAAGCTGAAGCTCTTGTTGACTCAAACGTAATAAGTGGCGATCACTGACCGAAAAGTTTTGTAGCAACTGCTGTAAAGAGTGATCAAAAAGTAATGGATCTGAAAGTTTTTCTAAAATAGGCAATAAAACAGGATGCCGTGTTTGCGGTAAATAATGCGAATATGCAGGAGCTTGTTTGAGTTGATCGAATAAAACTTGTAAAAGATGTTCTAAATATTCAGGTTGTTCGGTTTGTTTTTGCTGCTCTAGAATTTGTAAAACTAAAGTGCGAAAAAAAGGCTGAATACTAAAGCATCGACAGCTATTTCCTAAAATAGAGCATAGGCGAGGGTGCAGTCGAATACAGATATAATGAATTTCATGGTCGATATGGGTTGACTGATGAACAGTTTGAGGTGGAATCCAAAGACCATAGCTAGGTGGAGAAAGATATAGCTGTTCTTCAATCTCCATTTCTAATATGCCATTTAAACTGAAATTAAAATCTCCCCAAAGAGATGCATGAGGACGAACAATATCTTCTTTTTGGTATAGAAATTCATGAACTTCTATACTGTTTAATAATGAAAATTGCTGATCCTCATTGTTCATCTATATGCTCTGACTCATATTTTAATTTTCACAAGTAGCTTTAGGGTTATTAAGACCTTTCGCTAAGGTAAATGTACTCAGTAATGCTAGGGCAACAAAGCTTAATACACCATAAATTAAAGTATTTTCATTGAAATGATCAACCACATATCCCCCTAATAATGAACCTGTCGCAATCATCACCTGAAACATACCTACAAAAAGCGGCATACCTTTTTCAACTGCATTTGGCGCATGTACAAACATCCAAATATTCGCTGAGGTAGGGAAGGCACCAAATGCAAATCCCCATAACGCGGTTAAGACAATAGCACCAAACTCATGAACGGCAAAAAGAGGAAATCCAAAGAATACGATTGCAAAGCATGTACCCACAAAAGCTAATGTATAACGGACATTTAGATTCCCACTATATCCGGCAAAAGCATTTCCGAAAATACCAGCAATTCCATAGAGCAATAATAATGAACTAATGGTTGTTCCATTAAAACCGGCAACATTTTTAAAGAAAGGGGCTAAATAGCTATAGGCACAGAAATGAGCAAGTCCGATCAATAAAACAATCAACATGCCACTACGTGCTTTGGGAGTACGTAATAGTGCTGGTAAGTCTTTCAGGTGAATTGCCGAGTCTGGAATAAGTTTAGGTAAAAAGATTAATTGTAAGATTAAAACAATTAAGCCAATTCCTGCTGTAATTCCAAAAACCCCCCCCCAGCCATAAAACTCGCTTAACCAAGTTCCAATCGGTACACCTAGAACTGTAGCAAAAGTCACACCTGCCATCACGACCGCAGTTGCTTTAGCAATAGGAAGATGCGAAGGAGCTAATTTTCCACTTAGAGCAATGGCGGTCGCCCAGAAACCACCAATTGAAATACCTAAAATTAAGCGGCTTAACAATAAAATATGAAAGTTTTCAGCAAATGCGGTAATGGTATTGGCAATAACCATAATAGCTGTCAGCAAGATAAGCACATAACGCCGATCAAGTTGTTTTACTGATACAGGCAATAGAGGGGCTGCAATTGCTGCCATAATGCCGGGTACTGTAATAATCAGGCCTGCTGTACCTACAGAAATATTTAAATCAGTTGCGACACTATTTAGAACACCAACAGGTAAAAATTCACTTGTTACTAATGCAAATGCTGCGATAGAAACGGCCAAAATGGCAAACCAGCTTCCTTGAGTAGAGGTCGTGGGTCGCGCTTTAGAGATAGACGATTGGTCCATAGGAAATCCTTACTTGGCTAAATTTGGAGTAAAGAAAGGCAATTTATTAATTAACTAACGATCATTATGAAAATAAAATAGTTGATAAAAAATCGAACGTCAATTAATTTAATAACGATTGTTATAAAAATAGATGTGATCTTTATGACAAATAGGCATGAAACGAATTTAGCTGTTACAGAAGATACGCTGAAAAAAAAGCGCGGACGTCCTAAATGCTTTGATGAACAAGAGGTTTTGCAAAAAGCAATGTTGCTCTTTTGGGAGCATGGCTATGAAGCAACGTCTATTAGCGATTTAACGCATGCTTTGGAAATTACAGCACCAAGCCTATACAGTGCCTTTGGCGACAAAGAAGGGCTGTTTTACAGAAGTGTTGATTATTATTTAGCTCATGAAGGATGTCCGATTGACACTATATTTGTAGAAGCAAAAACTGCAAAAATTGCTGTTGAGTTATATCTTTATGACATTGTTAAAAGATTGGTTCAGCCGAATAAGCCAGCAGGTTGTATGGTGGTCGTTGCTGCGATGAACTGCTCTGATGCAACTCAAGATGTACAGCAAAATCTATTAGATAAGCGCATAAAGACAAAAGAAAAATTATTAAAACGTCTTCAGCAAGGGGTAGAGCAAGGGGATTTATCTTCTCATGCACCTTTACAGGAAATGACTGATTTTTATACTACTGTCATTCAAGGCCTTACCATTCAAGCAAGAGACGGTGCGAGTAGCGAGCAATTACATAAAGTGGTAGGTCATGCCGTGAAAGCTTGGACATTATTCTAAAAAGGATAATGTCCTAAGTTCGATATCAATGTCGGAAATACGATATTTCAATTTATTAAGACATTCTTCAAAATAAAACCATCTTTTGTAGATGGTGTATTGCTATGAGTCAGGTCATGAAATATCACAAATGGGCGTTTATTTTTCCCATTTTGGCAGTATTGATTTGGTCTTTAAATATTGTAGTCACCCGCTATGTCTCGGATTATATCTCTCCGGTAAGTATTAGTTTTTATCGGTGGTTAACCGCTTTTATTATTTTGACTCCATTTATGTTTATGTCTGTGTGGAGACAAAGACGACTAGTCATACCCTATTTACCTAAGCTTGCTGTGTTAAGTGCATTTGGGATGGTGCTTTATCAAGGCTTAGCTTATACGGCTGCCCATTATACCAGTGCAACCAATATGGGAATTGTGAATGCATTTATTCCCATCTTTACGATCTTTGTTTCGCTTGCCATTTTAAAAGATGTGCCTAATCGCTTTGCAGTTTTTGGCAGTATTCTATCTTTTGCAGGTTTGCTATATGTCATGTCCCAAGGAAATATTAATAAGCTTTTAAGTGGTGGCGGACACCTTGGTGATGCTTTGATGATTATTGCCGTATTCTTCTATGCATTTTATGGAGTATTCCTTAAAAAATGGCAGTTGCCACTACCAATTATGACAAGCTTATATGTTCAGATTGGATTTTCTGTCATATTTCATATTCCTTTAATTCTCTGGTTTGGACTCGATGCTTTAAATGTAGAAAATGCACCAAGTGCTATTTATGCAGGTGTATTTGCTTCACTTATTGCGCCTTTAGTTTGGATGTTAGCTGTTCAACAACTCGGTCCTAATAGAACAAGTATTTTTATGAACTTGGTGCCTGTCTTTACAGCAGTTATTGCAAGCGTCTGGTTGTCTGAGCAGTGGACCATTTATCATACGTTAGGTGGGATTGTTATTTTAATTGGTATCATTATGGCTCAGAAGAAGGTGAGTCCTAAAAAGAGCGAATTAATGCAAGAACAAAACTAAAGTTGCTAAAAAAACTATGGCATATTTTGAAAAAAACTCATAAAAATATGCCAATTTTTTCTTAGTTAAAGTTTTTCTATATGATTTATAAATAGTTTATAGAAATAGGTTGTAATATAAATATTAAAAAAGCCGAGTAAAAATATTAATATAATTTTAATTTATAGGCAAAAAACCGCAAATTCCCTACACTTTTCATGCTTTTTTTAGAGAAATAATATATTTCTCTCATTGAATCTCTTACCACATAATAGCGGCCACTACGAAAGGCGCTCTTTTCTTTGTAAATTACCTTTTGTTCCACAGATATCCAAACCCTCTGGATGTGGTATATACCCATCCTTTTTTATGCTCAGTTATCCCTATATAACTGAGCTTTTTTTTGTTTGAAATTAGGCGCGAATAATCTCTCTGGTAAGAGCGTTAATGATTCGGCTTGGTTGTTGGCTCTGGCCTAAGTCACCATTCAGATAGTTTAATTGTGAACCAAAGTATTGGCAGGCATCCTGTAGTGAGTGTGCAGGTTCTTGTCCACTTGGGTTCGCACTAGTCGAGACAATAAAGCCATGAAAAGCATTGCATAATGCCACACATAAAGGATGTGTAGTGACTCGAACAGCGACAAGTGGATGCTCACCTTTAATCCATGAAGGAATATGTTCACCAGCAGGTAATAGCCAAGTTGTTGCTCTTTCTGAAGGTTGATGATTAGTCCAACAATCAATAATTTCTTGTTGAGTTGTTTGAGGTAGAGAAGTTAGTAGGTGCTCAACTTGGTTAATATGACCTGCTAATAAAATTACACCCTTTTCAATAGGCCTTTGCTTTAGTTCAAGAATCTTTTGAAAAGCTTGCTCATTAAAAGGGTCGCAACCTAGCCCCCAAACTGCCTCAGTTGGATATGCCAAAACTTGACCTTGTTGTAAACATTGGGCTGCTTCGGTAACTGAGGTGGTAATCATGGTAATACTCTTCCTTTCAATCAGACAGAATTGCTATTGTGCGCTCCAATACTAAGAACGACAACGTAAATACAATCCTGATTGTTGCATACATAAACCAAGTAGTTCTAGTTCCATCAGTGAAGAGGTGAGTTCTGCAACAGGCTGAGAGTGATGTAAAACAAGCTGATCAATATTTTGTCCGACCCAGTCTAAAGATTGATAAAGGTTAATTAAATGCTCAGGAATTTCTGGAGTACTAGAAACTACAGCCTCCTCGGTGGAGTTTTGTTGCTGACTTTGCCATTGAGTGGGTAAAGCAAGGTCTTCAATAATTTGTTCAGGATGATCGACTAAAATTGCTCCCTCACGAATAAGTTGATGGCAACCTTGATGAAACTCACTGTAAATATGACCAGGAATGGCAAATACAGTCTTACCTTGTTCGGCAGCTTTGTTCGCAGTGATGAGAGAACCACTTTTTAAGGTAGCTTCTACCACTAACACGCCTAAACTCAAACCGCTGACAATTCGGTTTCTACGTGGGAAATGCTGTTGTAATGGGGGTGTTCCAGGCAAAAATTCAGTAATAATCGCGCCGTTTTGAGCCAAAATATGTTCTGCAAGTTTTTTATTTTGAGCAGGGTAGGTACTGTCTAAACCAGTTCCTGTTACTGCAATTGTACGTTGATGTGCTGATGCTCCTTGGTGAGCAGCTTCATCAATCCCATATGCCAAGCCACTACTCACATAAAAACCTTTTTCACTTAAGTAATAGGCAAAATCATAAGCAACCTGACGACCATGTGGGCTTGGTTTTCGGCTACCTACAATCGCAATTTGTGGTTGCAACAAAGCTTGAGCTTGGCCTTTTCCAAAAATGATAGGTGGATGATCTGTATAAGGTAATAACTGAGCGGGATAACCTGAGTCATCTGCCGTTAAAATAAAGTCGGTATATTGCTGGATCTGCTCAGTTAGTTTTTCAAACTGAGCTTGACCCTGAGCAGTTTGAAATTCATCTACGCGTTTTAAATGATTAGCATGTAACCCGAGATTGCGCCATTGAGATAATCCAGCAGGTTGGACCGCCTTTTCACAGCTACCAAAATAATCGACAATTTTTTTAAAGCTGACTAAAGAGTGTTGCACCAAATACCACACTTTAAGCGTGTGGTAATGGTGTGAAGAAAGTTGAGTAAGCATTGTAAAAGGTACATCCAGCATTAATCATTAAAGCGGGGTGGCTGGATGCTTGAACCAACTTTAACTGGTAAATCGCTTTCTAATACGTAGGCATAACTCAACTGATCAAAAGTTCTAAAGACCATCAGACTACCAATTTGTTGTCCTGGTAACTGTATTGGTTCTTTGGTTTTAGGATCTCGAATGGTTTCACCTTGTTGCGTAATATCAAAAACTTGTCCTACTTGAATACCTTGTGCCGTACCGCGATCTAAAGTGACCACACTATTTTTGGCAGCAGTACCAATTGAGCCCATTACACGAATAATTTTGCCGCCGTCCGTCACCTGAGTGGCATCTACCGGATAAAACAAAGTAGGCAATGTTGCTTCTTCTTCTGGCATTACCCGATCACCACGACGTACTTCAGAATTGTAGCTATCAGTTAACTCAAGCGTGGTAATGTCTTTTTCAGAAGAGATCGCAATCCCTGAGGCAACTTGTTGTAGCTCAATACCTAGACTGTGCTTTTTGCCTTTATTATCGGTGAAATAATAAGGTTCACCTTCACGATAAACTGCGTAACGTTGACCATCAATTAAACCTTGTCCGCGCGCATAAATAGTTTGACCTTTTGCTGCAAGTACACGTTGATCGGCAGTACCGACTACATAAGGAGTGTGTTGAATTGCATCGATAGGTAGAATAGTGCTGTGTTCTAACCATTGTTTGATATGTTCAAGGGGAATAACAGGTACGTTATTGTTAAGTGACTCCACACGAACTTGAGGTTGTAAATTTGTCATTTGGCCTGTGTAACGGCGAATAATGCCGACACAGCCATCTCCCTCATCTTTACCGATCAATGGGCGGCCATCTAAACTACACAGCAGTAATCGATCACCAGGATAAATCCAGTGTGGATTTTTGACATGCTGATTGTTTGCCCAAATTTCAGGCCAGCGCCAAGGTTTACTCAGAAAATGACCGGAAATATCCCATAGCGTATCTCCTCGTTTTACAACGTAGACATGTGGTGCATTACTTTTAAGAGAGGGTGGATTATGGTTCGGACTAGCAGCATAAGTCTCTGCTACCGTACTGAATGCAACCCCTGTAAAAAGTGCCAAAGCAAGTAAATGCTTTTTTATCCCCAAAGCATGAAATTGAACCATGCCGTCAAAAACCTTTTTCATTATGATAATTCCTAAAAATTATGCGTGCAGATGCGTTATAATAGGCGGCTAACACACAATTTTTCGATGAAGTATTTCCTTCATTTGGTTTTTCAATCAATGGCATAAGTGAGGACGTCAGTATGGCCTTATTACCTATTTTAAGTTTTCCTGATCCCCGTCTTCGTACCATTGCTAAGCCTGTTGAAGAAGTTACTGATGAAATTCGTCAACTTGCAGCAGATATGCTTGAAACCATGTATGCGGCACCGGGTATTGGTTTAGCAGCTTCTCAGGTCGATCGTCATATTCAGCTTATCGTCATAGATTTGTCTGAATCTAAAGATGACCCTATGGTTTTCATTAACCCCAAAATAACTCCACTGACAGAAGATAAGCAGCAGTACGAAGAAGGCTGCCTATCGGTGCCACAAATATACGACAAAGTTGAGCGCCCGTCACGTGTGAAAATTGAGGCAATTAACCTTGAAGGTCAAGCATTTGAGTTAGAAGCTGATGGACTTCTCGCTGTTTGTATCCAACATGAAATGGATCACTTAAATGGCAAATTATTTGTGGATTATTTGTCGCCACTTAAACGTCAGCGTGCTCGAGAAAAAGTCGAAAAAGTTGTTCGTCAACGTGAGCGTGAAAAAGTTGCAGTAAAACGTTAAAAATTTCTATTCTTGAAACATTAATGTAGTGTGGATGTGATTTTTGGTTTTTCGTAGTGGCTTACTGCTTGCATGTGCAGCAGTATTTTTACAGGTTGCGGTATTTCTACAGCCGCTATTACCGAAGCAGTATCAAATTGCTCCGGTCTGTGAAACTATTACCCTCGCTTTGCTTAAACCTAAAGCACAAATGGAAACCATGTCACATGCCATGCATTCACATCATGAACATCCTGTTGAACAGGCTCAAGCCTCTGAGCAACATGATCATCATGATGCAAATCACCAGTGTCAATATTGTACCGTCTATGCCAATCTGGTTTTGCCACCTGAATTTGGCGTAAAAGAAGTTTTAGTCCGCATACAAGTCCGCTTAGTCGCTTATCAACAAGCATTTAGACATGTCTACTTTGCACTACAGCGACTTTTTTTACTCCCGCAAGGGCGTGCACCACCTCTATTTGCATAAATAAAAGCAATTTTTTGTTGGGGTCTTAACTGACTTCGATATCACTTTATTTATGTTTTAGAGCGTATAAAAATGCCACATTCTAAATTTTTACTACAACCTTTATGGGTTGCGATGTTTGCTGTCTCTCATTCGGGGCTAGTTTTTGCTAATTCAGAAAAAAATGATGCCGATACTAAAGCGCTTCACTCATTAGCACCTATTGTTGTTACAGCACAACAAGGCAACGATGCAAATGGCTTGATTGTACATGCAGACCCGAAACAGCCCATTCAGCCAGTGCCTGCTACAGATGGTGCAGACTACCTACAAAGTATTATGGGTTTTAACTCAATACAAAGCGGTGGAACCAATGGTGATATGACCTTCCGAGGCATGTTTGGTTCACGCATCAAAATTCTAACTGATGGAACTGAAAATTTAGGTGCATGCCCAAACCGTATGGATGCACCGACTTCCTACATTTCACCAGAAAGTTATGATCGTATTTCTGTGATTAAAGGCCCGCAAACAGTTCAATATGCCAATACAGGTTCTGCTGCAACAGTCCTTTTTGAGCGTCAGCCTGAACAGCTCACCACAGAAAAACCTTATCGGGGTCAAGCGAGTGTCTTGCTAGGTTCATTTGGACGTATTGATCATAATGTTGAAGCGGCAATTGGCGATGAGAAAAAATATATCCGTTTAAATGCCAACCGTTCAGAGTCGAATAGTTATCAAGATGGTGATGGAAATACCGTGCCGTCAGCATGGAAAAAGTGGAATGCTGATGTAGCGCTTGGCTTTACTCCAGATGAAAACACGTGGGTCGAAATCACGGGTGGGAAATCTGATGGTGAATCGCTTTATGCTGGACGTTCAATGGATGGTTCTCAGTTTGCGCGTGAAAGTTTAGGGCTTCGTTTTGAAAAGAAAAATATCACTGATGTGATCAAGAAAATTGAAGGGCAGGTGAACTACAGCTATAACGACCATATTATGGATAACTTTAGTTTGCGCACACCGCCATTAGTTGAAATGAATCATGGTGGTATGACCATGCTGATGCCGAATCCAATGGCAATGCAAGTGACACGCCGTACATTAAACTCACGTTTGGCAATGACTTCTGAATGGAACAAATGGAGTTTGATCACAGGCGTTGACTCTCAATTTAATAAACATGGCGGTAGCATGTCATCGCCAACAATGCCTTCTATGAATATTCCATATCGCCAAGATATGCGTTTTCAATCATATGGTGCTTTTGGCGAACTCGGCTATCAATGGAACGATTTCAACAAAATGGTTGCAGGTGCACGTTTAGATCGAGTTACAGTTGAAGATGAGCGTGCTGATTCTGAAGCAAAAGGCTTTAATACTAAACTTGAAAAGACTTTACCGAGTGCATTTGTCCGTTGGGAAAATAAGCATCCAGAGCATGACCTAAAAAGCTATATTGGTTTAGGTTATGTAGAGCGTATGCCTGATTATTGGGAACTTTTCTCGCCTAAACATGGTAACGCTGGCTCAACTAATACTTTTAACGGTGTGAATCCTGAAAAAACATTACAGTTAGATCTAGGTTTTCAGCAACAGCATGGTGCTTTAAACACATGGGCTTCTGCTTATGCAGGTTTGGTGGATGACTACATTTTAATGAGTTATCACCATCACCCAAGTACTGGAATGGGTGGGCATGATATGAGTCATGATATTACTGCGGGTGCCAAGAATGTCGATGCAACCATTGCAGGTGCGGAAGCGGGTATTGGATATCAATTTACCGATCATATTCAGGCAGATTTGAGTGCGATGTATGCATGGGGTAAGAACACCACAGATGACAAACCACTACCTCAAATTTCACCTTTAGAAGGTCGCCTAAATATTCGCTATGTGGCTGATAAATATAATTTAGGATTATTATGGCGAGCGGTTGCTGAGCAAAACCGCGTGAGTCTACATCAAGGTAATATCGTAGGATATGACTTAAAACCAAGTAAAGGTTTCTCGACTCTTTCTCTAAACGGAAGTTACAACCTTCGTAAAGATATCGATGTCTCTGTTGGCATTGATAACGTATTAGATAAGACCTATACCGAACACTTAAATAAAGCGGGTAGTGCAGGTTTTGGATTTGCGAGTGAAGAGCAGTTTAACAATATCGGAAGAAACTACTGGGTCCGTATGAGCATGAAATTTTAAAAAGCTTAGCGAATTAAATGAACTGAAAATATTAATTTAAAGAGAGAAATGAAATGACTGATAAATTATCACCTGAACAGTCTTGGTGGGGATGGAAGTTACTTATTGTGGCTTCTATTCTGAGTTTATTGTTTATGATTGTTTTTTACTTGGCGATCAACAATGAACCTGACTACATGCCAAGTCAAAAAAAGAAGCAGATGACGGAGTCACACGAGCAAATGAATCACGCTGAAATGCACAGTTCATCAGCTCAATAAGTTCCTTAATATTTGAAAATGGAAGTCTAATTAACGGGCTTCCATTTTTGTTTTTAAGTTTTAAAAGTTATTGATGCATACTCGCTAAGGTTTTTGCCTTACCTTGATTCTGATAAAGCGTTAAGCCAAGTTTTTGTATATTACGGCCTGATTTAGATAAAAACTTTTCAACTTTTGGTGAAAGCTTTGCACCATTATAAAGTAGTGAATTACGCACAATTAGATAATAAGCAAACCATGAGGCAGACTGCTGAGGCAATCCGAGTAGTTTCATTCTCTTCTTGCCAATAAAAAATTGGGTAAGTTCTAAATGTTGTCGATAAGCAAGCTTCTGCTGCAAAGAACGTAAATGTAGATATTTTCTCTCAAAAGGCTCTTTGGATAAGCTTGATCCTAACTCAACACTGCTGTGATCGGAGCGAGGGTGAGCAAACTGCATCCAGTAAAGTAACCTCCAACCCTCAGATTCAGATTGAATAAGCCATTTTTCATCAATACCCATCAACCAGCCAACATAACGCCAAAAATGTAGAAAACTCTTGGCTTCTTGTTTGGTCGGCCATACACCCAAAGCTCTAATACCGAGTAAAACTACACTGCTAAAAGCCAAATTAGTCATTGCTAAATCAAATTGATTAAGTGGAATTCCCCAAACCTCACTATTCCAACGATCAGACTTTTTTAATTGTCGGCGAACGAGTGCATGAATAAAGCGAACATAAATCGTTGAAGTAAAACCTGCGCTTAAACGGACAAGTCCTTGAGGTTCAGTAATATCGACCCACCATTTTGTGGTTTCAGCTAAACGAGTACCCGCCTGTTTCTTTAATGCACCCGTTAAAATTAGCGGCTGATTAAACCCCGGATATAAATATCCCGCCATTAAGGATAGATCTCTAAGAATAAAACCATTATTTATTCCTAAACGATGAGTAAATTTAACAGCCTCATCAATTTGACGCTCATCTAACCATCCAGGCTTTTGTTCAATGTAATTAAAGAAATTTTCTAACTCGGTAGGTATAGGCTCAGATAGATTATCGCGGCCTTGAAATAATATCTTCTCAAAAATCATGCGGTGATCTTTGGGATTTTGCATAACCCAATCAATCACCTGATCCATTTCAATATCCCCTTCATAAAGAGCATGTTGTAAAGACATATATTCCGTATAGTTTGGTTGTACAGGTTTTTCACAACAGATATTTAAAAACTGAGTAAAAAAATTGCTGTCTTGCATGTCATTAAAAGAAGCAAGTCGAGTCGGGCTAATCATTTGCATATCGTTACTTACTTATTGAACTGAATAATAAATAGGCTAATATGAATAATTATTCGCATTCAATTCGCATTTAACGAATAAAAACGATGAGAAAAGCCCCACAGCAACAGCGTTCAAAAATTATTGTTGACCATATTTTAGAGGCGACACAGCAGTGTATCGCCCAGTATGGATTACTACATACGACGACGCCTAAAATTGCAGAGAAATCTGGAGTAAGTGTTGGGTCGATTTACCAATACTTTGAGAATATAGATCAAATCATAGAAGAACTATTGCGCCGTAAAAGCGAATTGCTGGGGCTACAACTTAAAGAATTAGTTGTGCGACAAGGAAATATTCCTTTAGAGCTGCTCATTCCCTTAGCAATAGAGTTGGGATTTAATGCATTAAAAGCCGATCATGGATTTTTTATAGAAGTGCTGAAACACTGGCATGACTATAGTCATTCGCAAGCTGCTCAGATTTTAGAAAAGCATTTTTTTGAAGTAGGGTTATATACATTCAGTAGAAATCCTCATCAGTGGGACTTCGAACAGGTAAAGCATAAATCCTTTGTAATTATTAATAGTACGCTTTTTACGATGATGCGATATGTAAGCCAAAACAATTTTCTTATCTCAGAACAACAACTTAAACGCGAATTATCGAGCATGATACTGGCTTATTTAAGTCAAAAATAAAAAATTAAAATAATTATCAATATAAAACAATAGCTTAATTCGTGTGGTGGTTTAAAAGTAAACGCTCAAGTCATTAATTTTTAATTTTCGCTTGCAAAGGGGATGAGATGGTCTATAATGCACATCCATCGGCGGTGATGCAGATAGAAACTTGTTGAAAAACAGTTACTTGAGATTAGATTGGTTGCTTTAAGTGATGAATTTGATGGTAAGTTGGTTTGAGAGATAAGTTTTAAAAATATCGAAATTACCTGTTGACTTTTAAGAGATTAAGAGTAATATAGCCGACCTAGCTTGCTGGTGACGAACCAGGAAGAAGATCATTAAGAGAATTGAAGAACAACTTGTGTGGATTTTTACTGGTTGATTAATCGAAATAATTTTCATTGATTGATTGGTTTAAATTACTCGAAGTTTATTTGAGCGAAATTTAAG
>NZ_JFXG01000023.1:0-48286 GCF_000588015.1 Acinetobacter sp. 1294243 | reverse complement strand
TAATCAGAATCGCTGTCAGAATCCGAGTCGCTGTCAGAGTCAGAATCGCTGTCAGAATCCGAGTCACTGTCAGAGTCAGAATCGCTGTCAGAATCCGAGTCACTGTCAGAGTCAGAATCGCTGTCAGAATCCGAGTCACTGTCAGAGTCAGAATCGCTGTCAGAATCCGAGTCACTGTCAGAGTCAGAATCGCTGTCAGAATCCGAGTCACTGTCAGAGTCAGAATCGCTGTCAGAATCGCTGTCAGAGTCAGAGTCGCTATCGGAGTCTGAATCGCTGTCAGAGTCAGAATCGCTGTCGCTGTCAGAGTCTGAGTCACTGTCGCTATCAGAGTCTGAGTCACTGTCAGAGTCAGAATCGCTGTCAGAATCCGAGTCACTGTCAGAGTCAGAATCGCTGTCAGAATCGCTGTCAGAGTCAGAGTCGCTATCGGAATCAGAGTCGCTGTCAGAGTCAGAATCGCTGTCGCTATCAGAGTCTGAGTCACTGTCAGAATCAGAGTCGCTGTCAGAGTCAGAATCGCTGTCGCTATCAGAGTCGCTGTCAGAGTCAGAATCGCTGTCGCTATCAGAGTCTGAGTCACTGTCAGAATCAGAATCGCTGTCAGAGTCAGAATCGCTGTCGCTGTCAGAGTCTGAGTCACTGTCAGAATCGCTGTCAGAGTCAGAATCGCTGTCGCTATCAGAGTCGCTGTCGGAATCAGAATCAGAGTCGCTGTCAGAGTCAGAGTCACTGTCGGAATCAGAGTCGCTGTCAGAGTCAGAATCGCTGTCGCTATCAGAGTCTGAGTCACTGTCAGAATCGCTGTCAGAGTCGCTATCAGAATCAGAGTCGCTGTCAGAATCAGAATCGCTGTCAGAGTCAGAATCGCTGTCGCTGTCAGAGTCAGAAT
This sequence comes from Acinetobacter sp. 1294243, assembly GCF_000588015.1. Classification (NCBI taxonomy): domain Bacteria; kingdom Pseudomonadati; phylum Pseudomonadota; class Gammaproteobacteria; order Moraxellales; family Moraxellaceae; genus Acinetobacter; species Acinetobacter sp. 1294243. The sequence continues at coordinate 47,394 of NZ_JFXG01000023.1, read as the reverse complement.
CGCTGTCGCTATCAGAGTCTGAGTCACTGTCAGAATCGCTGTCAGAATCAGAGTCGCTGTCAGAGTCTGAGTCGCTGTCGCTATCAGAGTCAGAATCCGAGTCACTGTCAGAGTCTGAGTCACTGTCAGAATCGCTGTCAGAGTCAGAATCGCTGTCGGAATCAGAGTCGCTGTCAGAATCAGAATCGCTGTCAGAATCCGAGTCACTGTCAGAGTCTGAGTCACTGTCAGAATCGCTATCAGAGTCGCTGTCAGAGTCTGAGTCGCTGTCGCTATCAGAGTCAGAATCCGAGTCACTGTCAGAATCGCTGTCAGAGTCAGAATCGCTGTCGGAATCAGAGTCGCTGTCAGAATCAGAATCGCTGTCAGAATCCGAGTCACTGTCAGAGTCTGAGTCACTGTCAGAATCGCTATCAGAGTCGCTGTCAGAGTCTGAGTCGCTGTCGCTATCAGAGTCAGAATCCGAGTCACTGTCAGAATCGCTGTCAGAGTCAGAATCGCTGTCGGAATCAGAGTCGCTGTCAGAATCAGAATCGCTGTCAGAATCCGAGTCACTGTCAGAGTCTGAGTCGCTGTCGGAATCAGAGTCACTGTCGGAATCTGAGTCACTGTCTGAGTCACTGTCGGAATCTGAGTCACTGTCTGAGTCACTGTCGGAATCAGAGTCGCTGTCGGAATCTGAGTCGCTGTCAGAGTCTGAATCGTTATTTAAATTATTATTTTTATCATCACTATCATGTGCCCACCACAAAATTCCTGCGGCGGTTAGCGGTACAGATAACCACGCCCATGGAGATGCAACTCCATCGTGATAAAGAAGCGGTTCTATACTATCAATATAACTATAAGTAATATTTTCTAATAATGCCCCGTTGGCATCAGTAAATTGTACCCAAATTAATTTATGATTGTTATCCTCAAAAACTAAGCTATTATCAGTTGAATAATTACTACCGTTAAAAAAATCAACTATTACTATTTGTTCACCATTTTTTAAAGTAATAATTGCATTTCGACCATCTTGTCTAATTTCGGAAACATCATCTTTATTTACTTTTATTAAAATAACAGATGCTTCGGAAAGAGAGACTGTATCCTTTGTCGTAATTTCTAAGGTTTCATGACTCTCCTTAGAAACTACCCTTATCTCTGACATATTTATTCCCCTTGTACAGGATTATTTAATTAAACCAATCCAATTTAAAGCCCTTATTTTTTGAAATAAGAAGAGCCCAAATTAAGGAATAAACTAGAGAAAACAAAAGCCAACCTCAACGCAAAAACCAATTATAAACATGAATCACGTCACGAAAAATGTGACAAAAATAAGTTTGTTTATTAACCAAATAAAAAATTAAAATAATAAATATTGTTTTTCAAAAACTTATAAATAAATAATACTCACAATAGTGTTTTAATTTTCTTATGTTTTAAAACATAAATAATAAAAACCACATATTTAAAACAAAAATTTTTATTATTAATATCTATATAGCTTTTAAATATTTAAAAGCTATATAGATTTAATTTTTTATCTTTCTCTCAAAGCTTCTTTGGCTTTATTAAATGGTTTAAGTAAGTAATCGAGTATTGTTTTTTGACCAGTACGAATATCTACTGTTGCCACCATACCCGGTGTAATACCAAACGCTTTACCTTCTTTATTGTAAAGTTTGTCGGAATCAGTGCGGATATAAACACGATAATAGAATTGGTCCTGTTTCACTTCATCACGAATGGTGTCTGGTGAAATAACCGTAACCTTACCTTTTAAACCACCATAAATTGAGTAGTCATAGGCAGTGATTTTAACCAGTGCTTCTTGTCCCGGACGAATAAAGGCAATGTCACGCGGTAAAATACGCGCTTCAATCAGCAGTTGCTCATCAATCGGTACAATCGTCATCAATTTACCGTTTTGTGGAACAACACCACCATGGGTAGTCACCGCAATTTCTTTGACGACACCACGCACTGGTGCTCTGAACACTGCACGGTCTAAACTGTCACTACGACCCAGTACGATTTGTTGTTGCGTTTCGCTATCCGTATTCGCTTTAGATAACTCTTCACGCGCTTTCACATAGTACTGGTTCTGCGCATCATTCATTTTATTTTGCAAATCATTTGCTTCACGACGTAAACGTAAAACCTCAACCTCACTTGCTGCACCTTTAGCAACCAAAGGCTCTGTCATCGCCAGTTCTTGTTGTACTAACTGTAAAGCTTGCCTAAAACCCGCAAGGGTTTCTTCAAGATTGGCTCTGCGAGATGTATATAATGCAGTTTCTTCTTGTACTAACTTTGGTTCTTTCATCACAATTTCAGGAAAAACCAAAGGTGTACCGTTTACTTCCGCACGCAAACGCGCTGCTGTCGCTTGAGCAGAGATCAGCAAAGATCTTGATTCACCAACATTTGATGCAAAACGGGTTGGATCGAGCTGTGCAAGAATTTCGCCCTTTTGAACAATGTCACCTTCTTGTACATTCAGCTTAGTTAAGATACCGCCTTCTAAAGACTGGATGACCTGTTCTTTAGAAGATGGAATGACTTTACCTGTACCGGTAGAAACTTCTTCAAGTTTAAATACCCACGCCCAGATAAAGAAAATAACCAAGCCAATGCCCACAATCCAGATCACTAGACTGGCACGTGGTAAGGGTGGCTCACTATAAGAGACATTCATTGAACGGGTGAGTTGTTGTTCTTGTTGTGGTTCGCTCATGAATTACCCCCTTGGCTCACTTGTTTTTGTTGGGCTGTTGATTGATTGAGTACCTGATCTCTTGGACCGTCCATCACGATTTTGCCTTCATTCACGACAATAATGCGGTCCACCAGTTCTAATACAGCGCGGCGGTGGGTCGCAACGACCAAAGTACGATGTGCCAGCCAACCTTTTAAATGATCAATCAGTTGTTTCTCTGCCACGTCATCAATGGCTGCTGTCGGTTCGTCTAACAATAAAATGTTAGGTTGACGAATCAACAAACGAGCCAGTAACAACGCTTGTTTCTGACCACCAGAGAAACCAACACCACCTTCTAAAATCAGGTGATCTAGCCCTTCTTTTTTCTCTTGAACAAAAGGTAATGCACCAGTCACTACTAACGCACGAAGAATCTCTTCATCCGTTGCAAGCGGTGCACCTAAAGTGAGGTTTTCACGAATCGTACCGTAAAAAAGATGCGCATTCTGGTTAAGTAAACCCATATCACGACGTACATCAGACGGATCAATTAATGAAAGATCCAGACCATCTAAATGCACTGCGCCTTGAGTTGGAACTTGCATACCAGATAGAAGCTGGAGCAGTGTTGATTTACCCGCACCGTTACGCCCTAATATGGCAATTTTTTCACCAGCACGAATTTTTAAATGACGGATTGCCAAACTTGGTTTTGGGTCTTCTTCGCCATATTGGAACAAGACATTTTTTAGTTCGTAGTCGCCATTTAAAACTGCTTTGTGTACCAGATGCGAACGGTCAGCCTGATCGATCGGACGTTGCATGAGCTCATCAAGGCTTTGTTTTGCGACTTTTGCTTGCTGTAAACGACCTAAAACACCTGTGATATGACTAATCGGCGCCAACATACGTGAAGATAGAATTGAACAAGCCACTAACGCACCTGTAGTCATTTCACCGTCCATTACGGCAAAACATCCCACCAAAACCACAAGTGCGTAGGTCAAACCTTGAATCTTTTGGGTCCATGCCATTAAGGTACCCACAATTTTACGCTGTCTCATCCCGATATCGGCTGAAACTTCGTTCATGTGGTTCCATTGGTTTTGGAAGCGGGACTCAGCACGTAATAGCTTAATGTCTTCAATGCCCTGCACCGCTTCAACAAGAATGGCGTTACGGATTGAAGATTCTCTCATGCCCTCTTGTGCGAGTTGCGCTAGCTTTTTCTGGACGAGAACACCCGGCAAAAGCATAAGTGGCACAACCAGCAACATCACCCAAAACAGTTTTCCACCGATAATCGCAAAAATGATCAGGAACAGGAAAAAGAACGGGAAATCGGCAATTGCACTAATGGTGGTTGAAGTCACCAGTTCACGAACACCTTCGAGTTCACGAATCTGGGAAATAAAACTACCGGTAGACTTTGAACGGTCTTTATTTCTGATGCGTAAGGCATGACCAAATACACGGTCAGACACCCGTAAGTCAGCACGTTTACCAATAATATCGGATAAATAAACTCTAGCTACACGTAAAGTAAACTCAAAAATAGCAGCAATCAGTACACCACCTGCCAACACCCATAAAGTCGGGATAGACTGAGATGGTACAACACGGTCATACACTTGCATTGAGAAAATAATGGTTGCCAGTGCCAAGACATTGGCAATCAGTGAGGCAAACATAATGTCAACGTAGCGTTTCCAGTCTCTTAAAACAATTGACCAGAACCAGCTTGCTTCGTATGGTTTGATATATTCATCAATACGCGCATCGGGAATTGAAGTTTCAGGGCGCAAAATATAAATATTTTTGACCGTATCTTTCAAAGCACTTAAAGACGCATTTTGCGAAAGTCCCTGATCTCCACTAAACTGGATACTGACATTTCCTTGAGTATCGGCCTTATCAATTACACCGACTTGTCCGTCACTAAACTCAACCATGACCGGTAAACGCCATGGATTAAGTAAATCTAATGAAAAAGGTACTTTACGTAAATTGAGACCAACCTGACGGGTCATTAACTGCAAAACATCATCAAGGTTTTGATTTTGGTTCCAGTCAAGTTGTAAACGAATTCTTTCTTCTGAAGGCTCAATTCTATAATGTTTAGCAATCGTTAAGACCGCCTGTAACCAGGGCTGGTAATTTATTTTTGTCATCATGGTTGTACTTCGAACCCCTGAATTGAAATATTATTTAAGTCATAAGCTTGGCGGGAACGTCCTGTTGCTGCAATGTACTGAACAATACTGCTATAGATGTCATAACGTGCAGTTTCAAGTTCCGAATTGGCACTATGAATCGCCTGTTCAGCATTCAGTAAGTCAACCAATGAACGGGTACCGAGTTTGTACTGCTCTTGATAAAGTTCGCGTGTACGAACTGTTGTTGCTTGGCGGTTGGCTAAAACCTGCATTTGACGTTGTTTATTTTCAATTTGTTCACGACTAGTTCTGATCTGATCGAGCACATCCAGATACACAGAATTCACTTTAGATTTAGCGGCTTCTTCTGCATAACTTGCCATTTTGACCTGAGAAGAAACTGCCCCACCTTGATAAAACTGACTGGTGGCTTCAAGCATGATGGAACTATATAAACCATCGTCTTTATCATTGTTTGGGTTTTTTCCATTAATGGCCTGACTCACCGAGCCTTTCACTGCCAAAGTCGGATAACGACTCAGTCGGGTCTGTTCTTTTTGAGCTTTGGCAACTTCAACACCAGCTTGCGCCGCAATCATTTTTGGAATGGTATTAAACTCAGGCTCATTATAGAGGCCAGATTGCTTTACCAAATCATCCGGAATGATCCATGATTTATTAAAAACATCTACGCCTACCAGAGTTCTTAAATGTTGTTGGTACTGACGTAGTAAAGATTGCTGTGCAATAAGTGTTGACTGCGCAGATTCTAAATATGTTTGTGCCTGAACTGGATCAGCTTGGCTACTAATACCAGCATTTGCACGTAAATTAGCGATTTCCTGAATTCGCTGAATACCCGCAATTTGCTGCTCGGCAATTTTATTTAATTGGAGATAGCGCTGAATATTGATAATCGACTGAGCCACATCAAGTGCAATATCGTCAATACTGACCAACACATTCGCCTGCTCGACTTGGAGTTTAGCCTTCTCAACCGATACACCTGATTTGACTTTACCAAAATCAAAAAGCATTTGAGTTGCAGATAATGTGAGTAACTGCCTTCCCCGCTCACCACTACTCAAGTCACCTGTGGTAATACCACCTGAAATTTGAGGATAATAACCTGCCCTCGCAACATCAATACCGGCGTTTTGGCCAGCTAAAGTTGAAATGGCTTGAGAAATGTTAGGATTTCGTTGAACTGCATATTGAACAGCATCAACTAAACTGACTTGATTATTCCACATCGCAGTAGAAGTCGGTAAATAATTCCCATCATTTCCAAACCGTTGAAATTGGTTCTGATCAAAGCCTAAATTACTTAATTTTTGGAAGTCGATAGATCGATAGCTTTCATCCGGCGTGGGTTTAAAGAGCTGAGAAACCTTCTTTGTTAAGTTTTTTCCCGAGTTAGCAGACGCGGTCTCTGCTTTTGTGAGTGATATTGATAAACTTGAAGCAATACAAAAATATAAAAAAAACTTCGTACCTGATTTGATTATAAGTTGTAAATCATTGGGGGGAAGAGGCAATTTACTCATTAGAAGATCTAATCTCTTGAAATATTTTAAAACAATCCAAAACTTATTTAAAAATTATTAATCCCCACACATTAAACAAATAATTTTCAGAATAATTTTCTTTTAAAAAAAATAAAGTGAAAAATGATTATTTTTTAAAAACATTAACTAAACAATTAATTTTTTTAAAATTTAAATTATAAAAATAGGTTTTAAACACATACATTTAAAACCTATCAAAGCTATACAATCCAGCAATTAGAGTAAAATTTTTAAATAAAAAAAACCTACCCCTTGGGGAAGTGGTAGGCTATAAACTCTAAAAAATCATATTATTAAAGATATATCATTTATTTAAAAGCAGCAATAACGATTAATTTAAATAAAATTAAAACACATGATTAAAAACATATAAAATTAATAAAAACACTCCCCCATCTATTTTATAAACACAATATATATTTTGCGAAAAAGGATACCAATAACAGCCCTTTTTTATATCTACAGATTCATAAATTAATAATATTACGTCAGATCCAAATAACCAAATACAGCCTTTTCAACTCGCTGCTGTAAATGGTTTAAATCACTTTCCCCTGCTATGCCTGCTGCGTTAATCATTCCTTTACTTAACGCAATTACATCTTGTGCGGCTGTCTGCTCATGTGAAATACCAGAACATATAAACAAGTCAGAAATTATGGTTTCAAGTTCGTGTTGAAGTACGCTTTCCTCAACATCTTTTCCAATCAGTTCTGAAGCAAACTCTAGTGTTCGTGCCAACTGTGGACGGATCAATTGATGTTGCACAGCAGCCTGAATGATCAGTTTTAGCTTTTCTTTTAAGTCTGCGGCATCGTGTTGCTGTATGGCTTCAACGATATGCGTTGAAAGCTTGGCGCGCTCACGTCGAATTAACTCAACGATTAAAGCCTCTTTAGATGGAAAGTACTGATATAGGCTACCAATGCTTACGCCAGCAAGTTCAGCCACGGCATTTGTGTTAAATCCAGCAAAGCCTAAAGACTCTAAAATGCGAGCAGCCGCTTCTAGAATTGCTTCAAAGGTAGCCACTGAGCGTGCTTGACGCGGGCGTTTGCGTGGGTCTGGGAGGGTTTCTGACATGAGCCGGAATGCGAGTATTTAATGTGAGTAATCACTCATATACTGACTGAGTCATGTTGATATGACAAGTAAATGCTGTCTTTTCAATTGAGCTACAACTCGGCCCAGTCATGGAGTGGTTATGTCTAGAACCTATACTTTTTTTATTCATTTAAGAGCTTTACCTGCTTGGTTGGCTTTAGCTCGTGAAAAGCGGGCTGAGTTTAGTACACAAAAGCTTGAACCGATTTTTGAAAAGTACTCTACTGTAAAAGTTCGCTGGTATGACGTTGAAGCGTTTAGTACTAAAGCCAGTGATATTGCTGTGTTTGAGACGATATCTTTGCAAGATTATTATTTTGTGATTGATGCGATTCGAGACTCTGAGTTTTGTACAGTGCCCTACTTTGAGTTTGTAGAGATTATTCCTGCAATTGAAGATGGGTATGTGGAATATGAAAGTTCTTTAGAGAAGTTGTGGACAATCTAATTAGATTCACGACCAGCATATAATCTGGTCGTAAGCTTATTTGATCAATAAGAAATGTTCCAACTTCCAATTATAAATAATATTACCAATTGGCTCTATCTAATAACATACTGATTAAAAATTACTCTTCATAATAATTAACGGCTAAAATACCCAAGCTATTTAACAATTCTGTAGTCATTCGACCATTAATAGCTAAATTCTTATCTATTTGATAATTAGCGATAGCTTTACGTGTATTTTTACCTAAATCACCATCAATTTTCCCTGAATAATATCCACGGTTTACTAGAGCCATTTGTACACGCTTAACTTGTAAAACACGCATTAGAACTGGATCATTTTCTTCTGCAATATTATTTAAATTCTCACTATTATCATAATAGGATTGACTTGTTGTATTACTACTAGTTGGAATATTAGAATAATTTTTAACTACAATATTAGAATTAGATCTTAAAGTAGTAGGTTTAGATGAAGGTGTAGTCACTTTTTTTACAGAACTACTCGAACTAGCATAACTAGGTGGAGTATAAGTAGGAACAGAATAAACAGGATTTCTAGAACCAGAGTAACCTGAATAACCAGATCCAGAATAGTGGCTAGAATGGCTGGAATGACTTCTGTGACTAGAGTGACTTCTATGACCAGCGAACATATTCTCATACTCATAGTTAAGAGGTCGAATCGAAACTGGCTCTAAGTTATCATAAGTATCTACATTTACCCCAATAGCAGCAGTGGCTTTATTATTAATGATTGGAGCAGAAGCTGCAAAAATTGCTAAAGACTTTATAAATTTACTCACACTTCAACTCCCAAAAATATAATTTTTTATTTAATATTTATATTATGCTAATTATTCATACTTGGTTTCAACAATTTTATTGGTTTTATAGTAGATGGCATCCAACCATTTTTATACCAACTAAATAAACCACAGCATTTTCCTTTTAAATCACATTCCAGACATACTGGATCATAAGTATTTTTCCAATCTGAAATACTTTGCGCGGCAAAATCCCATAGATTTTCAGGCAAACAACATAAAGGAATATTCATAAAAATAAAGCGGATTTTGGAGTTTATTAAAATATCAGCAGCATTTTCTAACTCTTTCCACCACTCCTTAATATCAACTTGACTAAGTTCTCTATTTGCTAATGCAAAACCAATAGGCTCACATCCTATAAATGCGACTTCGTTAATAAAAGGAAGATTGGAGCGGATATAATTGCAAAGATTGAGCAAGTTCTCTAACACTGGCTTAACTAGGACAATTCGTAATTGTATCGGCTGCTCATAATTTTGAAGAACATAGAAGCCTTCTAAGGTCTCTTCAAAAGCTGAATGTTGTTGCACCACAAAATCATGTAAGAGATCTGCGTGTCCATATAAAGGAATGAGCCAATTCACTTGAGTTTCGAGATTAGATAATATCGATTCAGCTACTTCGGAATTACTAAATAAACGACCATTTGTTAATACGTCAATCTTAGTCGAAGGGAATTTATGGTGAATAATATCAATGATCAATCTTAAATTTTTATCTAGCAATAATGGCTCACCACCTGTTAAGCCAATATTCATTGGTACATAACTTAGGTGATCAATAATTTCTAACGCCTGTTCTATTAACCATGAATCGTCATGCTTTGTTGGCGGCTGTGAACACATGATGCAATAGTTATTGCATCTATTAGTTAGGAATAAAGTATGATGGGTATCACTTGCTCTCAAAAGCACATTTAGATTCTTTTTATTTAAATCAATAGCAACCACATCATTAGCTTCTAATACTTGGTTTTCTGGAATAAAGAGATTTTTTTCACCAACAATATTCATTAAATCTGAACTATAAATTGGATATAGATTATCTAAACCAGATCTAATATATCGATCAAAAACTTCGACCTCTTGAATAGTAGTAATTGGCACAAGAATTGATTGATCAGGTAACCACTCTACATATAAGTTATTAAGATTAAGAACCCTAAAGATTTGTGGCGTATGCTGTGTAACTGACTCTAGTTTTATTTTTCTCATTACATATCTACTTACTAAAAGCCCATCGGTTGGCTATTTTTCTGAAACTTTCAGAATCTTGATATTTATTAAAAATTAAATCAAATAAACCCATGTATCGCTTGCAGTGACTAGTTAGATGAGTAGGTGGAGTCATCATGCTAAATTCATTATAAGCACTAATTGGATCGGGCCCACAATAAGGTAAATAAGCACACTCTCTACAACTTGGATCATTAAAATTAAGGCTTGATGCAATAATATTTCTTTGTAAGTTAGATGATAATAATTGAGATAATGGCTCTCCGATCTTGCCTAAACGTAAGGAGATATTCCCTGTTTCTTTAAGCATGCGAGCTTCATCACTTGGATAAACATATCCATCGTAATTATAAACCATGCAACCAAGCCCAGCTCCTGAAGGACTCTGCAAATCAATATAGCCTTGATCAAAAGGAGATAAGATTTTATTTAATAAAATTGCAGTATGTACCTCTATAAGTTCATATCCGTGATTATTCCAATAAAGAACTCGCTCCAATGCTTTTGAATAAAAATTCAAAAATTCACTATGACTTGGAGCAAGTCGTTTTGAGTTCTTTTTGGCAAACCCATAATCACTTAAACCACGAATAAAAATGTCTTTAAAACCTAATTTAACGTATGCATCTACAATTTCATGAGGGTAGTCCAAACTTTTACGTGTAGTCGTCATTAATGCAGAAACAGAATCTTGTCCTAACTCTTTACGTGCTAGTTCTAAACCCTCGAGAGTTCTTTCATAAGCATCTCGATTAGCAATTGGTCTATTCTTATTATGCAAATCGGCAACACCATCTATACTTGTTGATAATACAACTTGATGTTCTTTAAAAAATGAGCACATTTCAGAAGTTAATTGATGTAATGTAGTGGTTACTACAAAACGAATTGATCTATTGTGTAGCTTATTTTTTTCACTAATGTACTCAATAGCAACTTTCACAAGATTATATCTTATTAAGGGATCTCCCCCTTGAAACTCAACCGTCAATGTTTCTGAAGTACTTTCAAATATAGTATCGCAAGCTAAAAACAAGTCTTCCTTTGATATGGTAAATTCATCTCCTTCTTGCTGGCGACTTACTTGGCAGTATGAACACGAATGCATACATTGAATAGTTACCACAATAATATGCAGTGCTGGGCCATTTAAAACTGTCGATTTTTTTGAATGTAACCTTGAGGATAAAGCCCTTTTTGTTCCAATAGCATTTTTACTTATTAAAAAAAATTTTGATTTTAATTTGAGATAGAGTTCAATATCTAATGACTCATCTTTCGCAATTAATTTCCTTAAATTTTCATGAGAAATAAATTCAAAATCACCCGTAACACTCGTTATGAGGTAATTGTCATTTGCCATTCTTTTAAAATTAAATGGCATTAATTCAGAATTACTAAAAAGCATTTTATTTACTAATACTCGCTCTAATAATGGCATCGACAAATGATTTTTGCTCAGGTGCTATCTTTGCATTGAGTTCTTTTCGCAAATAAAAATCATTGATAAAATTAAGTATAAGTAACTTTGCTTTTGAGTCACTGACTTCAAAAAAGTAATGTTTCTCACTAATTTGCTCAATATCGTATTGAACTGGACAAAACTTCAATGCCTGCAAAATTTCATCCATTAATAGTTCGCTATGAAAGTCAAAGCCAAATTTAATTAATTTTTGAGTCACTATTGCCTCATTTCTAAGAGTATTTTAGATAAACCAGTCATATAATATATTGTAGTTTAATTAAACAATTATAATCATATCAAGCTCATAAAAATATTAACTTTATTTTTTATTTATAAATTATTCATAATATTTTTTAAATTTTATCGCTTAATAGACAATATTTTAAGATTACCATTCCCATATATATTATTCTCCCCTCCCCCAAAACCTCTCCAACACCACATCCCTTTCATCCACACGATTTGAGCTTAAAACCTGTAGCATCAAGCCATCAATTAAGTTTAAAACCATGTTGGCATCGGGTTTGGGTTTGTTAGTTTCCAGACTAAAGACCAAATCAAAAATTTCTTTTAGTAGCCATTTTCGATATTCAACTGCCATGCGGTAAGCCCGTGGATAAAGCAGTTTTAATTCAAAAATGGCTTTAAACAACAGGTGGTAAAGGCTATTCACATCGACATGTAAGCGGACAATTTCTTTGAGTTTATCGGCTGCGGTTGGGTAGCGATGTGAGTAGACAATTGCCAGAACTTCTTCTTTAAGTCGGCTTTTTTGAAAGATTAGACACATTTCAACAAGGCGTTCTTTTGAGTGAAAGTAGTTATAAAACGTGGCTTTTTGAATTTTAGATTTTTTAATAATCAGGTCTACGCCTGCACTATGAAATCCATGCGTGGTAAAGAGTTGGATGGCGGTTTGAACAACCTGTAATTTTTTGGAAGATCTTTCTAAAGTTGGCATAGTTTTACCGTTATAAATTCTTGTTGTTTCTAAATGAGATAAAAAGCCTGTGGCCTTTTTGGGAGAAAAAAAGGCACAGCAAAGCCGTAAGACGGTGCTTGGCACATCTCAAGTTTTGTTTTGCTAAGTTTTAAGTAAAAATGACTTAAAGCCTGAAAACCTTATGGCGTTCAAGCTGCTGTAAATTTTTAAGCTGTGTCGTTATAGCTTTTGGCACGGAGTACCAAGAAATGATGGATGTGCATAGCCAACTCCTGATTTTGGGAGTTCTGCCAAGGCATTCATTTGGAATTATGGTGGCAGAACGAAAGAGGGTTGACAGACTGGCTCAAGACCCAGCACACCCGAAGGTGTCCCCCTTCCGTCCTACCGCTACAAAAAGGGGGACGAGTGAGTCTACATCAAAAAAATGAATTTTTTCAATGTTCTTGAGCGCGGCCTGTCAAAGCCGGCTGGCAATGTGGCCAGCACGCAAAGCATAATCTGAGAGTTTAGAGGTGTCAATGTAGCTTTTATGACAAGCATTTAAATTTCTTATTATTTTTCATTAGATTAACTTAATTATTATTTAAGATATTATATTTAATTATATTTTTAAGTTGAGTGAAGCGATCCATGCTTATTGATTTCTATCTTTTAACTTTTAGTGTAAGAGTGCACAGCGAAAAGTCAGTTTAGACAATTTCCGTCTGCCCCACTTGGTGATAAGCACGGTTAAAATAAACCAAACTTTGGTCATGTTGGCTTTGTTTAATCGCCACGATCGGACATATAAAAATTGTGTGTGTGCCGACTTGTTGAATTTGCTCAATCTCACAATCGAAACTTACCAAAGCATCATCCAACACAGGTGAACCCGTTTCTAACTCAATCCATGCGCCATGTTTAAAGCGCTCTTCTGGTGTAAGTTTAGATGAAAATGCTTTTGAAATATGTTCGTGGTGCGCGCCTAACACGTTCACAGTTAAGATTTTGTTATCTAGGAAATGTGCATGCGAACTCGCAGATTGGTTCATACATACCAATAATGTCGGAGGTGTGTCGGTCACACTACAAACAGCAGAGGCAGTAAATCCAAAACGGCCAGACATGCCTGCCGTAGTCACAACACTAACTGCACTTGTGAGTAAAGACATTGCATTTCTAAAGTCTGTTGCTTGAACCATGACATTATTCCTAAATTGAACCGTACCTTGTCCTGTGTGTTTGCTATACCGCCCAACTCCATCAGGAAGGTACTATCGACATGCGATCTGATTAGAGCGACATGTAGTAAGTAAAATGAGGGTTACTCGTTTGATTATCAACTGCCATCAAAAAAGTAACCCTTTATACCACTTATTGGTAAATATTAAGCAGTAAGATCATAACCCGTCAGTTCTCGGCGAACGATTTCTGCACCTGCACTTAAAGCATTTAACTTGCCGCGTGCCACTTCACGAGAAAGAGGTGCCATACCGCAGTTTGTGCAAGGGTAAAGCTTGTCAGCATCTACAAATTGAAGCGCTTTACGTAGTGTGTTGGCTACTTCTTCTGGTGTTTCAATCTGGTTAGATGCAACATCAATTGCACCGACCATCACTTTTTTACCGCGAATGAGTTCAAGTAAATCGATAGGCACATGTGAGTTGTGACATTCTAACGAGATGATATCAATGTTAGACGTTTGAAGTTTCGGGAAAGCTTCTTCGTATTGACGCCATTCTGAACCAAGTGTCTTTTTCCAGTCAGTGTTGGCTTTAATGCCGTAACCATAGCAAATGTGGACCGCAGTTTCACATTTTAGACCTTCAATTGCACGCTCTAAAGTCGCAATGCCCCAGTCATTTACTTCGTCAAAGAATACGTTAAATGCAGGTTCATCAAACTGAATAATATCTACACCAGCAGCTTCTAGCTCACGCGCTTCTTGGTTCAAGATTTTTGCAAATTCCCAAGCAAGTTTTTCACGGCTCTTGTAGTGGCCATCGTAAAGCGTATCAATCATAGTCATTGGGCCAGGTAATGCCCACTTAATTGGTTGATTGGTTTGCTGACGTAAAAACTTCGCATCTTCAACAAACACAGGCTTTTGACGAGACACCGCACCTACAACAGATGGCACGCTTGCATCGTAACGGTCACGAATACGAACTGTTTCGCGCTTCTCAAAATCTACGCCATTTAAGTGTTCAATAAACGTGGTCACAAAGTGTTGGCGGGTTTGTTCGCCATCGCTCACAATGTCGATGCCAGCAAGTTGTTGTTCGTGCAACGCCAAACGTAACGCGTCTTTTTTACCTTCGGCTAAACCTTCGTTTTCAAGTTTCCAAGGCGACCAAAGCTTTTCAGGTTCTGCAAGCCAAGACGGTTTAGGTAAGCTGCCAGCAGTTGAAGTTGGTAATAATTTTTTCATGATCAATAACCCGTATGTTGATTAATTAGGAGCGTAATTAGCAGACCACTGCTCAAGAATCGCTTGGTATGGTTTGATAAATTGCTCTTCAACAAACTTCCCCTGCTCAATAGCCAAACGGCTACGTTCTTCACGGTCATACACAATTCGAGTAAGTGAATAATCTTCGTGTTTCAAGCTTGGTTGATAAGATTTTCCAGCCACTGAATTTGCGTTGTAAATTTCAGGACGGTAAATCTTTTGGAATGTTTCCATCGTACTAATCGTACTAATCAACTCAAGGTTGGTGTAATCACTCAACAAATCGCCTGTAAAATAGAACGCTAACGGCGCAACGCTATTTGGCGGCATGAAGTAGCGAACTTTTAAGCCCATTTTTTGAAAATATTCATCAGTGAGTGAATAGTCTTCTTGCTTGTATTCAACACCTAAAACTGGATGTTCGTTTTCAGTACGGTGGTACTCTTTAGTCGTCGAAACGCTTAAGCAAATCACAGGCGCCTTTTTAAAGTTGGCTTTATAAGTTTCAGAGTTAATAAAGCTCTTAAACAAGTTACCGTGCAATTCACCAAACTTCTCTGGCGTGCTAAAAGTCGACTTGTTTTTGTTGTGATCTAACAACAGCACACTAAAGTCATAGTCACGTACATAAGACGAGAAGTTGTTGCCCACAATACCTTCGATGCGTTCATTGGTTTTCTTATCAACAATATTGGTTTTCAATATTTCGATTAAAGGAAGCCCGCTGGTACGATTTTCGGCATCAATATTCATTTCAACTGAAATGATTTCAAGTTCAACGCCATAGCGGTCGCCTTTAGGGTTGTCCCAATGAGCTAAGGCATTGAAACGATTGTCGATCATCTGCAATGTATTGCGCAAATTTTCTTCGCGGCTCATCCCTCTTGCCAAGTTAGCAAAGTTGGTTGTAATACGTGTATTGTCTGCTGGACGATAGTTCTCATCGAAACAAATACTCTTAATCGTAAATGTAAATTCTTTACTCATTGTGATCAGTACCCTAATTTCTGAGATAAAACCTAAATAAAAACTTTTTGCTCTTTTTAAACTTTCCAGACTTGTCAGATTTGTGCCTTATGGTCTTATCAAAGTGAATTACTGGAGCGCTTCAGAGCATGAATAGATTTATACCGCAATCAGAACATGAATAAAAATGATTTAGTCTCATTACAAACTGAGTGAAATTCATGTTTAGGGTTTAACAAATAAGTATGAAGTTAAATATTTTTCATCTTAGGAAATTTTAGACAGCAGAAATTCAATATACAGCGCTCACACGGCACCTTAATTATTTTAAATATTCATTATTTTTTCAAATACTTATAAACAATTAATTAAGTTAAAAAGAATCAAACTAAAGTAATGTGTGCTGACTCTCATTCATCTCTGCTTTTAGCCATTCTAAAAATATGGTTTTACGTGAATCTTCCTCAAAAGCGCTATGAGAAAGTAAAAAATAGGCTGAATTATCTTGCACAACAGGTGAAATTCTTTTCAGTAAGTTCCATTCAAGCTCTTTTTCAATCATGTAAATTGAGATCACAGTTGCGCCAAGTCCTGCCAAACAACCTTCTAAACATAGATAAAAATGTTCGAGTTCAACTTTGGTGTAGCCTTTCAAATTTTGCTTTAACTCAGCAATGCGACTCATGCTTTTGAAAAAATTCGGTCTAGAGGTCGAAATGAGTAAGTCGTTTGTTTCCGATGGCTTGATTGCTTGAACTAGAGCGATATATTCATCAGCAATCTTTTCGCTATAAATATGCTCTCCCCAATCAAAGTCATTTCTGCGAATTGCGATATCAATATTATCTTTTTCAAAATCGACCACGCCACCTGCGGTAAGTAACACAACCTCAAAATCATGACCGAGCTTTTTAAATTTTGATAACCGAGGAATGAGCCATTTCATGGAAAGCGTCGGTTCACACGACAAGACCAGTTGCTTGTTGTGAGTTTTAGGCTGGCTGAGTTCTATTAAACATTCATCGAGTTGACCAAAAACTTGATGGCAACAACTCAATAAAATTTCGCCCTGCTCGGTCATCACAAGTGTTTTATTTTTACGATCGAATAAAGTCGTATTTAAAGCTTCTTCCAAATTATAAATCTGTTTACTGACCGCACTTTGCGTCACAAATAATTTCTTTGCAGCTAAAGTCACACTGCCATACTTCGCCACAAAATAGAAAAATTTTAGTGAATTCAGCGATATTCTTTCAATCATTCCAAAAACTCATAGATATATAGTCGTTTTTATCGATTTTTATTTTTAGATTTCTGTTCAAAATAAAAATCATCTTTATTAAACCCCATTTTAGATGATGAAAAACATATTGAATATCGATATCTATCTTCACAGGCGTATAGATAGAGCTTATTACGTGGAAAAAATAACTGCTTTAAGCAAAACAGTTCACCTCTCAAATACATTCCAAAAAGTACAGATGAATTACCTCGTTTTCAGTGAGAGTGCAAGATAATGGCAGAGTTTATTGCGGTTATTCTTATTACGATTTTGGCGGTGGTTAGCCCCGGCGCTGACTTCGCGATTGTGACTAAAAACAGTTATCTGTACGGTAGAAAAATAGGTGTGTTCACTTCACTGGGAATATCACTTGGCGTGTTGGTGCATGTGACCTACACATTAGTTGCCGTTGCCTTTGTAATGACTTATACGCCGCAAATTTTGAATATTGTTAAGTACATTGGTGCACTTTACCTGATCTATATTGGCTATAAAACCTTTACGCAAAAACCTGTTTTAGACGCTGTTGCTTTAAACGCTATAGGCAGTTTTCAAGCCATAAAATACGGCTTTTTTACCAATGCCCTCAACCCTAAAACCACACTATTTGTAATTAGTACCTATACGCAAATTGTGAGTTTAACTACACCTGAAAGCGTTCTTATAGCTTATGGCCTTTTTATGTCTTTTGCCCATTTTGTATGGTTCTCACTAGTAGCTGTGCTGTTTTCATCCATGCTATTGAGGCAAAAAATGTTAGCCAAGCAGGTGCAAATTAATAAGGTGATTGGTTCAATTTTATGTGTCTTAGGCGTGATTTTACTTTTTACTAAGTTTCAGTAGAGCCGTTTAATTTTTAAGAAACTCTATAGTGAAATTATGGTTAATGGACTGAGTGCTTCGTACAGAACTCAGTCCATTTGAGTGAGATAAAAAGCTATGTTTTAACTTTTTGATTCTGATAAATCATTTACGTTCCAACGGTTTGCTCTTTTAAAGGTTCCGACATCGTTAAACCGCACTCCCATATCACGCATGACTTTATGGGCAACTGGTGCCGTCATTTGGCGAATGTAGAATGGTTCTTTCACCACAAAATGGTGGATGGCATGTGTTGAACCAAAGTTAAAGCAAAACAATTGGAACGGCATCATCCACCACGGCGTTAATACTTGAGTTTGTTGAATGACATTACCCAATTCGACATCACCGTAGTAATGCATATTACTAGTCACAAAGTGCAAGCAGAAGGTACGCAGCACATTCGGTGCGACCCAAACAACAGTCAAAATATTAACCACATGCATAATATTTAAAGTGGTAGCTGACCAAGCAATCGGTGCATTCGCCCAACCTGCAACAACATCAACTACATGAAAACCTAAAAAGATATACCACAGCGACCAGTGAATAATTCCTAACGGGAAATAAGCCATAAATGCACGTTTAAAAATGACTTTTTTACCCGTCCAATTGCTTGCAGAGATAATACGGAACAAGCCCGCCAAGCCGTTATCACCAATCGCGATGAGTCGGCGTATGCTCCATTGCTCTCCATTGGTTAAAGCTCTTTCTTCTAAATCAACTTCGGTGCCCGAGTTTTTATGATGGTTAAAATGCAGCTCACGACGTTTCCACGGGTTAATGGTACTTGGTCGAGCTAACCAGACTAAGCTCATCATTAAATGATGTGCCCATGGTTTCTTTCTAAAATACATCCAGTGAATCAGGTCATGCTCTAACTCATGGGTGAGCGATGCAAAAAAAGCAATAATTGGAATTGCAAACCAAGCTGAAAGTTGATGATTTATATAGAGCACGGCAGTCGCTATCATGCCGACCAAAGATATAAATAGAATCATCGCCCCAATGGCATTTTGATGGTTCAAAATAGGATGGCGTTTGCGTAAAGCCACACCTTCTGCTGTTACTACTTTTTTAATATGTTCCGTTTTTTCGCTATCGGTCATTCCGGCAGGATTTTTATAAATATAAGTCATCCGTTATTCCTCAGTTTTTCATGCCCCTACTTTATTTAGATCACCCTAAGTGTGCTTAGCTCGAAACGCCAATCTATTGGCTATGGATGCCAAAATAAAAAGATTCAAAACAAACAAAAGATTTTTTAGTTTTGAATCTTTTATACTGTTCACAGGAATATGAATCACAAGTTATAGGACATAACATGCCACAGACAGCAACGGCACTGGCTAGCTGGGTGAAAGCGATTCAAAAAGCGCTCGAAAAAGCCGGTGTTGATAGTCAACCTTTATTAGAACAAGCAGGTTTAGATATTCAGGCTCTGAGTAATCCTGATGCACGATATTCATTAAAACAAACAGCAAATTTATGGAAATTAGCAGTTCAGAAAACTCAAGATTCATGTTTTGGCCTTAAAGTTGCCAGCCAAGTCAATCAAAATACTTTTCATGTGTTAGGACATTCACTGATTACCAGCACCACCCTAAAAGAGATGTTTCTAAGAATTATTCGTTATTTTCGTGTGGTTACAGATATTCCAGAACTAGATTTTTATGGGCAAGGAAGTAACCATTATTTCGTTATTCATGTTCCCGACGAAGTTCAACCCGAATCAATAGATGCATTTATTTCGGTATTTATTCGCTCGAGTCGTGCTTTACAAGGATCTGTTTTTTCGCCCTTACGGATTGAACTAAGACGTTCAGAGCCAGAAGATCTAGAAACATTCCAGAGTATTTTAAAAGCTCCGATCGTTTTTAATGCACCCAAAGATATGATTGTGTTTGATACGGCAACCATAGAACAACCACTAGAAGGTGCAAATCCGACTCTCACCCAAGAATATGATGAAATTATTAATCGTTATCTGGCACGGCTCGATAAAGAAAATATATTGGCACGAGTGAAAGTAAAATTAATCGAAAAATTATCTACAGGTGATTTTCAACAACAAGACGTTGCAAAAAGTCTGGGCTTAAGCATACGGAGTCTGCAACGCAAACTTTCTGCCGAAAACACCTCTTATAGTGAGTTACTTGATCAGACTCGGCATGAACTCGCCTTATCGTATATTAAAAACTCAAACCATAATATTACTGAGATTGCTTATATTCTTGGCTTTACCGATGTAAGTAGTTTTACCCGTGCGTTTCGCCGCTGGACCGATTTATCGCCCATCCATTATCGAGAAAAATATCTGGCTTGCTCTTAACTTTTAAAAACTTAGATAAAAAAGATGCATGTAAGTGCATCTTTTTTTATGAGTAACTTATTTTTTAGTAAGTAGTTCTAGCATCGAAACTGTAGTGACTTTGGCTCCTACTGGTAAAGCTTTTAAGTCAACAATGTAGTTTGGACTATGTGGAATATAAGGCACAGGTTTGCCTTGCTTGACTGCATTTGCAAACACAACTGGGTCTGCCACACCAATGAACATAAAGTTAAAAGGAATGTCTTTTTGTTCGCCTAACAAATGATGAACATCTTCTGACCCCATAACCGCAGGATATTCAGTTAGAACATGTTTATCGCCTAATAATGCTTTTAAAGGCCCATTTAAACGTGCCGAAAATTCTTTATTGTTAATTACGGGTGTGCTTGAACCTTTAAAAGTAAAGGTAGGTAATTGATCTTTACCCATCCCCTGCATTTGAGCCGCACCTTCACTCATAGACTTAATGTTATTTAACATGGTTTCACGCACTTTAGGATCAAACCAGCGCAAGTTCATTTTGACCAAGGCCGTAGAAGGAATCACGTTATTCGAATTTCCAGCCTGAATTGAGCCAATTGATAACACTGCCGCTTGCTGCGGGTCAACTGCGTTACCCATAATGGTTTGATATTGATTTACTGCATTGGCCGCCATGCTAATCGGGTTTTTGGTGAGCATTGGTAGTGAACCATGCCCACCCACACCTTTAAATAAAACATCAAGCTGATCGGTTCCCGCCATACGTGGTCCCGGTGCATTGATGACTACGCCTACAGGGGCAGGCGTGGTATGCACTGCAAAGAAATAATCAGGTTTTGGCAAGTTATATTTTGTCCATAAGCCATCGGTCACCATAGCTTTTGCACCTGTGATCGGCTCTTCGGCAGGTTGCGCGACTAAAATAATAGTTCCGCTCCATTCCTTTTTTAAAGCGACTAATGTTTTTGCCATGCTGAGCATCCATGTCACATGTGCATCATGACCGCACATATGTGCTACAGGTGTTTCAGTTCCATCATCAAGTTTTACACGCACTTTACTCGCGTATGGTAAACCAGTCGCTTCTTCAACAGTGTTGGCATCCATATCGGCACGGTACATGACTGTTGGCCCTTCACCATTTTTTAAAATGCCGACCACGCCTGTTTTGGCTATTCCCGTTTTAACGTCAAAACCCAGTGACTTAAGTTCTTTGGCAACAATTGCTGAAGTACGCGTTTCCATAAACCCAAGTTCAGGGTGTTCATGAATGTCTTTATAGACCTTATTTAACCACTCTGTTTGCCCATCAATAATGGTTAACGCTTTTTGCGAAACCGCCGGCAAAGTTGTTGGACTTGCTTCTGCATGAAGGAGAGTTCCATAACCTCCAATGAAAGTCGATAATCCTAAAAATAGGCTGTTTTTAATGATTTTATTCATGTAATTAAAACCTTATAAATGACTGATTTAATTTTAAAATTTATATCCTATTTTTAAGCCATAGCTGACTGAGTGGTTATCCTTAAACTCACCTACATAATAGTCACTACCCGCCTGTGCGCCAAGTTGAGCTTTTGCATCACCTAACCAGTAATACTTCACGCCACCAGAAATAAAGTATTGCGATGTCGGGCTATATTGAGCACCCACGCCCAAGTTGTAATATCCCTTGCTTGGGCCACCCGTTGACACTTTATCACCTGCTCCCGAGTCCCATCCAACCGACACAGAACCTAACCATTTAGGTGAAAAGCGTTGTCCAACCCCTAAATTTAAAGACCATTGGTCATCATAATAACGAACCAAATTAAAACCTTCCGGACGGCTTGGCGTTGATAGTACGCCAACAACTTTTGAGATCTCACCAAAGCGATAAGGCTGTAGAGCAAGATCACTCCAATTTACCCAGCGTAAACTACCAAACAGTAACGTTCCCTGACGAAGTCCTGTCTGGAACTCCAAATTCACTGAATCAGGAGATTTAAATTTTGTTGTACCTGTATCTTCTTGTTCAGGCAAATTGGCAATAATCTGGTTTAAGTAAGCTTTCTTTTGTGAAGTCATCTGACCAATAGAAATCATGTAGTCTAGATGCTGATTAACTAAATCACGACCTTGTTGAGTGCTTAACATCTCAATGAGTGGGGCATTTTCAGTCGCGTTTAGTTTGTGAGTAATGGCTGAACGGTAGGTTAATGAGACTTTCACAGCTTTTTCCGGAATCTGGTAGGCCAGCCCTGCTAACCATCCCAAGTCACCTACAGTTTTGGTGTGAAAGTCATAGCCGTTGTAAAGACTAAATACATTTCCCCTTAATTCAACCTGACTTTTAAAGGTTTGATAGACTGGCCCCGCATAAAGATTCCAGTTTTTTGTGGGTTGATACCCCAAAATAAAGCTTAAATTTTGTATATCAAATTCTGATTTTGCATTTCCTGTAGGAGCCTGACCAGAAGTAGCATTGGCAAGTCCTGCTGTTGTAATGCCGGGTAACATAACCGTGTCTTTTGGCGTGGCAACAAAGCCATTTAGGCCTGAATATTCTGTGTCGGCACCAAATGGTTGATCGTAAAGCAAGCCAAATGAATACTGCGGTGCTAACTGTAATTTTAACGCTGCGGTAGGTCGATAATCGGTGTTAGCGATATCTGAAATTGAATGATGTGACGGGTTTGTGCCCGACTCTACACCACTTAAATCGGCATCTGTGATTCCTAAACTTGCTTCAAAATAGTTACCCGGTTGTAAAAATGCCGCTACAGACTGCCCTGTTTGATCAAATGCAGCCGCATGTAAAGTGCTTGTGCAAATTGAAGTTATTCCTAAGATCAATATTTTTTTATTCACAACAAAACTCATGGATCCATCCTGGATATTTTTTATTTTGATTCCTCACTTTATGTAGATTTGAATGCTTCTGCTTAGCTCCAAACGCCAATGAGTTGACCGTAGATGCCATATTGAAAAGTTATGGTTGTGTAGCGGTAAGTACAACAAAGTTTTTATATTAAAAAAGGGCTTACTTTTTAGATTTAAAAAACAATCGCAGACTGTATTGATAAAAAAAGCGTGTAGTGAGAATTACGAAAATTAATCTTGATAGTTGAAAGGAAACGACGATGGGTACTGCGAGTCCGAGAGCTTTAGCCATCAGTGACATTTCTGCGATGCCTCCGGGTGAAAGGCCTAAAATCAAGATTTGTTTTTCTGTATGACTTAAATTGACCAGTAATAAAGCAACGCTTATTGATAGCACTAAAGCCAGTAAATTGAATATCAGTGTGATTCCAATAAATTTTTTATTTTTTCTTAAAAAGCTAAATGGGAATTTGCTACCTAGTGACCAACCAATACAGACTTGACCAAAGGCAGTAAACCATTCAGGCAATTTCATCTGAAGTATTCCACAAAATGACAATAACCCAATAATGGCGAGTGGCCCCAAAATCCAAGCATTCAAAAGATTAAAAAATTGAAAAACCTGACCAAAAAACAGAGCTAGACAAAACAGCAATACAACCTGAAAAAAGCTAAATTGATCCGACACTGGTATCTTTAAACCAGTCCATTCGACTTGAAAATAAAGTTCCATAAAAATTGGAACCAGCACAACAAGAATCACAATTCTCAGGCTATGAGCAGCAACGACTTTATCGACTTGAGCTTGGTACCGCTCTGCAATATTCACCATTTCACTGGCGCTACCAATGGCCGAAGAAAACCATGCAGTTGCCCAATCCAAGGCATTAACTCGATATTGCAATCCAGCCAGTAATGTACCCAACACAAGTGACCACGCCAAACCTATGAGGATAAAGCCCCAATATGCTGCCACTGCCTGTACCAAAGCTGGTGAAAAGTATAGGCCTAAAGCCATACCAATAATAACCTGCCCTATGCGTCGCCACTGGGGATCACAGGCAAGTGGATGACCAACACTACCGAACAATAAAGCCGTCAATAAGGGTCCAAGCAACCAAGGCAAGGGAATATGCAGATATTTGGCAATTAAAGCTCCGACCAGAGCAATTGCTAATCCTTTGAGATTTGAGCTTATTTTTTCCATAATTCAGAGCAATAATAGCCAACCAATGCTGACTATTATTGCTGTCCTATTAAGCTTGCTGTTTTTTGATAAACAAGTATTTACGAACGATCGGCAAGATCAATAATAATCCTGACATGGTCCAAAGTCCTATACTAATGTTACTGCTCCATAAGACATCAAGTTCCCCTTGAGAAATTGAAAGTGCACGGCGCAGATTCGATTCCATTAATTCGCCAAGTACAAAACCAAGAATCAATGGAGCTAAAGGAAAATCAAATTTTCTGAGAATATATCCACATACACCTAAGCCCATACATAACAGCAAGTCAAAGATATTGCTATGAATAGCATACACACCAACAAAACTCACACTTGCGATGATCGGGATCAAAATATAATTAGGAATACTCAGCATGCGGGCAAAGAAGCCTACCAATGGCAAGTTCAATACCAATAGAATGATATTACCCACCATAAGTGATGCAATCAGCGACCACACCAATACAGGTTGCTGAACAAATAACTGTGGACCTGGTGCAATGTTGTACATAAGCAACGCGCCCATCATGACCGCAGTCGTCCCCGAGCCCGGCACACCTAATGTGAGCATAGGTACAAATGAACCACAAGCCGCTGCATTATTCGCACTTTCTGGTGCAGCAAGCCCACGTAAGTCACCTTTACCAAACTTGCTACTATCCTTTGCCATCTTCCGTTCAGTGGTATAGGCCATGGCACTTGCAACGGTTGCGCCTGCTCCAGGAAGAATGCCCAAGAAGAAACCAATCACTGAACTGCGGATAATAGCAACCAACGAGAAAAAGAACTCTTTAAGATTAAAAAGAGAACGCTTTCCTTGTTTTAAGGCAACTTGACCAATTGTCGTGCGTTCGAGCATTAATAGGATTTCGCTTACACTAAATAGGCCAATAACCAAAGTAGTAAAAGCAATACCGTCACTTAAACCCACACTGTTAAAGGTAAAGCGATATACACCTGTAATTGCATCCATTCCCACAGTTGAAAGTGCTAGGCCCATGAGTGCCATAATTAAGGTTTTAAAAGGCTGCGTACTGACCAGACCAGTTAAACAAACAATGGCAAAGACCATCAGCGCAAAATATTCAGCAGGACCAAATGCAATTGCCCATTTCGCCAATATAGGTGCAAACAATACAATCCCAATAAAGGCGACCGTACTCCCAACAAAGGAACTAACCGATGACAAAGACAATGCAATTCCTGCCTTTCCTTGCTGTGCCAATGGATAACCATCTAACGTGGTCATAATGGCTCCGGCATCTCCGGGTACGTTTAACAGAATCGCTGAAATACGTCCGCCATATTCACAGCCCAAATACACTGCTGCCAATAAAATCAAGGCACTATCTACGGGTAAACCCAAAGCGTAAGCAAACGGCAATAAGATTGCCACACCATTAATTGGACCTAAACCCGGTAATAAGCCAACAATCGTTCCAATAAATGCGCCAATCAAAGCAATTAAAAGATTCTGCGGCTGCAAGGCAACCTCAAACCCCATCATTAAAAAACTTAATACATCCATATCGGGTCATCCTTAACCAAAAAATCCAAGTGGTAATGGCACATCCAAGAAACGGTCAAACATATAGTAGGTACTCATGCTAAGTACCAAACCTGTCACCAAAACCAGTATGGTTTTGCCATGGAAAAGTTTGCCCACTGCAATGGTCATCAACAGGGTTGCAACAATAAAGCCTAACCATTCAAAAACTAATGCATATAGCGTTAAAGCCACCGCACATAACGCTAACTTAACGACTAGATGTTTTGTCCACCCCAACTCAACGGGTTCGAACATAATGGCCGGTCGAATAGTGAGATAAGCTGCACTCGCTGTAATTAAGCCCATTAATAAAATAGGAAAAGCTTTAGGACCCACTGGATCGTAGGAAATTGGGGCTTCAAAATTGCTCGCATAAATCAACAAAAATAACCCACAAACCGTAATAATGGCGGTAAGAATCCGTTCAGATTTCATCATCTATCCTCAGAAAAAACTGAGCTGAAAATAGTTTCTCAACCCAGCCAATTTGTTATTGTGATAATTTATATTCTTGCGATAACTGCCGCATTTCCGCGGTCTGTTTATAAACATAAGCTTTGAGTTCTTCACCTGTCAGCTGAAATGGGAGTAGATCCTGATTTTCACGGACTGCGTCAAATTTCTGGTTAGCCATCATTTTATCGAAGGCATTTTTCCACCAACCATAGGCTTCATCGCTCACCTTTGGTCCCATATAGAAACCACGGATGACTGGCCACTCAATGTCATAGCCTTGCTCTTTTGCAGTAGGTAATTTTGAGAACTTTCCGTCTAAACGTTTGTTAGCAAAAACAGCCAAAACCCGAATATCACCAGACTCTAGGTATGAACTGACTTCACTAATATTGCCTACCCCAACTTGAATATGCTGCCCCAATAATGAAGTCAGCACTTCCCCACCACCTTCAAGTGCAACAAATCTTAAATCGGCAGGACTAATACCTGCTTTTTTTGCCAACATTGCTGTTTGCATCCAGTCTTGACCGCCCACACTTCCAGCACCACCAAAGCTGAGTGCTTTTGGGTTTTCTCTGAGTGCTTTCATCAAGTCATCGAGATTTTTCAATGGCGAGTCTTTATGTACCGAAACCAGACCATAATCGACGGCGACCCCAGACAACCATTTCACATCTTTTTCAGTGAAGTGTCCGAATTTTCCTTGTGCTAAGTTCAGAAGTGAACCAGTGGAAAATGCAACCACGGCATTATTATTCGCAGGGTCACTGTTTACGATCTTGTTATAGGCTACGGCACCAACCCCACCCGGCATATAGGTTACGCGTATTGGATCTTTGAGCTGGTCTGTTTGTTTAAAGCCAGATTGAATCAATTTACAGGTCATATCAAACCCGCCACCCGGCTTGGCTGGGGCTATACATTCCGGACGTTTTGGCTGACCCGCCTCTTTAGAAGCATTTCCTGAACCACACCCAGCCATTGTCACACTGACGCATGTTAATGCCAGTAAAGTTAAATTTTTCATGTTACATACATCCTTATAACGTTTTGCTCTATTCATATTTTGATTTTTACCAATCTCCATAATCGACCTTCTTGGCACGATCATGCTTATTGGTTTTTAGTTTTGGTCTTATGTTTTGAAATGCGCTTTTTCACAGCGAACTTCAGTAATGCAGCGTTACTATAAAAATTACGAATCAAGCGACTGAAAGAAATAGCTAAGGAGAGGGAACGTTAGGGCAATCACCAGATCTATAATAAGAATTAAAACCTTTGCAAAAATATCTAAAAATGCTTCGGTTAAATAATACTGATGAATAACAACAAGATAGTAAAAACGTAATCTATTGAGTTGTCTTTTGCATATCCATGCTATGGGTAACGTTAATATTTAAATAAATAAACCTATTTACCCAATTTTCCCTTCTGATCAAATGAGCTAAATACTCATATATTTTTCCAATAGTTATTTAATCAATTACTCTTCTTCATAATTTGAAAATCCATCATATTTTTTAATGCATCATGCATTTAATGTGCTCCCTTTTTCATTTGAAAAGATTAAAGCACAGATCAAGAAAACATCGTGATACCAATAAATTAAAGGGGGCATTAGTAAAATTAAATAGGTTAAAATTCTAAGAAAAGGGAATGTGAAAGACTGAAAATCTAGCGGTAAATTTATCGTAATAATAAATAAAAGTTAGAGAATAAATTTTAATATTAAAGTTGAAAAAGATCGTTTTATTGTTTTTAGAATATCAAATTAAAGATCTTTTTTATGGATTGCTGTTAATATTAAAGCGCATGATAGATTTCCCAATCCTTCATATCTGTACAAATTAAATCAAGGATGATGAGCGAACACATTTATTATGGAAATCAAACAAATAAAGTATTTTTTGACTGTGGTTGAAGCGGGCAGTATTGGTAAAGCTGCCCAAAAACTTGATGTGGGCGCTTCAGCAATTAGCCAGCAAATTAGTAAATTAGAACAAGAGCTAAGCATTCGCCTATTACAGCGTAATGCCTTTGGTGTCACCCCTACTCCAGCAGGTCTCGCCTTTTTAAAACATTCTCAACTTATTTTACGTCAAGTGAACTTCGCGGTAGATGCTGCCCATTCTGCACGACTATCTGGACATGTCAGCCTTGGCTTTCCACCGACCATTACGGCTTTGATTGGTATCCCTTTAATGAAACTAATGTCTGAACGTTACCCAGACATTCGTTTAGAGATTGTGGAAACGCTATCGGGCAATCTAATTCAATCCATTAACTCGCGTCAGCTCGATATCGCGATTATTTTTACCAATGAAATTGATAAACAGTGGTCAATACAGCCTTTGGTACGCGAGCAAATGTATTTAATGGCACGCAAGGAAGTACTAGAAAAATATGGTCTTGCCGAATGCATCAAAAGTGGTGTGATTCAATCTCAACAAATTGGAGACCTTCCTTTAGTATTACCACGCCAGCGCCATAGTTTAAGAAAGTTACTTGAGCACAAGATTGGTCAGCTTAACGTCGTCTATGAAATTGATGGCCTACACTTACTCATGGACAGTCTAATTCACCTCGACCTTGCCAGTGTCCGCCCAGGCAGCGCTTGTCTGCAAGAGTACAAACATAAGCTTCAATTACTCAAGTTAGTAGACCCTGAAGTTGAACGAATCAATTATTTGGTGAGCCTTGCCGAAGAAGAATTATCACCTGCTGCACTTGCTGCAAAGTCAGCCATTAAGGCTTGTGTGAAAGATTTGATTCAAAACCAGATTTGGCCATGTTCTGAAATTATTTTATAAAGAGTCATTAATTTTATTAAATACCTAATTAATTTTGCCCTCTCACTCCCTCCTGCTTTTTGAGATTACATTTTCGTCCGAATGATAAGTGGTTTTCTGCTTATCGAAATATAGATGTGTAGTTTGAACTGGAAACAAGGCATCACATTTTCTGCAAAGGACCTCGCTAAATCTCATCTTTAACCCATTTGCTCTTTAGATTTATTGATTGAATCAATTTAGGTCCAGCCTCGAAAATCGTGAATGTTTCCATTTTGTCAGGCCAAGGAGGTCTCCAATGGATGTCGTGAATAACCGTAGGGCTACTTTTAAAAAAATATTAAATGTAACGAGTGGCAACTTTTTAGAGCAGTACGACTTTTTTCTTTTTGGTTTCTATGCCACTTATATCGCGGCAAAATTTTTCCACTCTGAAAATGAATATGTCTCTTTAATGATGACATTTACCGTATTTGCTGCGGGCTTTCTTATGCGTCCTCTCGGCGCTATTTTCTTGGGCGCTTATGTCGACAGAGTTGGTCGACGTAAAGGTCTCATTGTTACTTTAAGCCTTATGGCCATCGGAACCATCTTAATTACCTTTGTACCGGGTTATGAAACCATAGGTATTATTGCGCCGATTTTGGTGGTCATTGGACGTCTATTACAAGGCTTTTCGGCAGGTGTTGAATCTGGCGGTGTTTCTATTTATCTAGCAGAAATTGCAACGGATAAAAATCGTGGATTTATCACAAGCTGGCAGTCTGGCAGCCAACAAGTTGCTGTTGTGTTTGCTGCATTACTTGGCTACTGGCTCAACACCATCTTAACTACTGCTCAAGTGGGTGAATGGGGCTGGCGTATTCCGTTCTTAATCGGTTGTTTGATTATTCCGTTAATCTTCTTGTTCCGTCGTACTTTAGAGGAAACTGAAGACTTTAAATCGCAAAAGACTCATCCTTCAACAAAAGAAATTTTCAGCACACTGGCAAGCAACTGGCGCATCGTCCTTGCAGGCATGATGATGAGTGCAATGACGACGACCACTTTCTACTTTATTACGGTTTACACCACAGTGTATGCAAAACGTACTTTAGAAATGTCAGTAACAGACAGCCTTTTAGCAACCGTGTTTGTTGGTTTGTCTAATTTCTTCTGGTTACCAATGGGTGGTTTGCTTTCAGACAAAATTGGTCGCCGTCCAGTACTAGTCGGCATTACCACACTTGCTCTCTTTACAAGTTATCCGGTTTTAAGTTGGTTAGTGAGCAACATTAGTTTCTCAAACCTTCTAATTACGCTTGCTTACTTCTCGTTCTTCTTTGGTATGTACAACGGAACCATGGTCGCAACGCTTGCAGAAGTCATGCCGAAACGTGTACGTACAGTTGGTTTCTCTTTAGCGTTTAGCCTTGCAGCCGCTATTTTTGGTGGTATGACCCCAATGGCTTGTACCTTCCTTGTCGAAAACACAGGTAACCCAAGTACCCCTGCTTTCTGGCTTATGCTCGCTGCGGTCTGTAGCCTCATCTCAAGCTTGTATCTATGCCGCGGTTCTAAACAGAAAAATACTGACGCGATTGCTGAGCCTGCAAAGATTAGCGCTTAAAACAACAACTACTTAACCTGAAATTTTAATGAACAGTACGGCAGATCTTAAATCTCCGTACTGTGTTCTCCTGTCATTAAAGCGAGATACTATGAAAAAGTCCCCTATCTTCACGACCATTTGCCTAGCTGGTGCTAGCTTAGGCTCAACTCTTGCTAACGCAGATACAATCGAAGTGATTAGCTCAGGCGGTTTTTATTCATCTATGGAAAAACTCATTCCATTATTTGAAAAGCAAACAGGCCATACCGTGCATCTCTCGTCTGGTTCATCGATGGGTGCATCACCGACTGCAATTCCAAATCGTCTCGATCGTGGTGAACGTTTTGATGTCGTTGTGTTGGCTGCACCTGAACTGAGCAAGCTCGCAGAAAAGGGTTATGTAGACCCAAATTCACAAAGTGCTTTAGTAAATTCAAGCATTGGCATGGCTGTGCCTAAAGGTGCACCAAAGCCAGATATTAGTTCTGCAGAAAAATTTGAAAAAGTTTTATTAAATGCCAAGCACATCGGCTATTCAGCAAGTGCGAGCGGTACACATCTTGAAAAAGATGTTTTCCCAAGCTTCCCACCTGTCGAGTACAAAGTAATTTCGAGTAAAGCAGAAAAAGTAGTTGGTGACCGCGTTGCAAAACGTATCGCCGAAGGCCAGTTTGATATTGGTTTCCAGCAAATTAGTGAAATCAAACCTTTTACAGGCAAATATGGTCAAGTTGAATTAGTCGGCCCAATCCCTGCACCGTATCAAAAAGTGACGGTATTTTCGGCAGGCATTGGTAAAAACTCGGAACATGCAAAAGTCGCAAAAGAGTTAATTAAATTTGTGAAATCGTCACAAGCAACACAAATTATTGAAGAACAGGGTCTTGAGCAGGTTAAAGAATAAAAGCTCTAAAAGGCAACATCTTGAGGTGATGTTGCCTTTACTCTATTGCCAGTTTACTCAAAGCAATAGAGTAAAAACTATAGCGACAAACCAGTGTAGAATTAATCGATAAAGGTTAATGTAGTATTTGCCGTGGAACTCAAACAATTAAAGTATTTTATTGCAGTGATCGAGTCAGGGAGCTTGGGTAAAGCTGCAAAAAATCTCGATATTGGAACTTCTGCATTAAGCCAGCAAATCTCAAAATTAGAAAGCGAGCTTTCTATTCGCCTTTTACAACGCACCGCTTTGGGTACAGTTCCCACCCCTGCGGGCTTAGCTTTTTTTCAACAAGTGCAACTGGCACTTAGACACCTAGACCATGCCGTAGACTCTGCGCATTCTTCGCGTTTAAGTGGTCACGTCACCGTAGGTTTTTCGCCAAGTGTTGCGGCTGTTATTGGCACGCACTTTTTAAAACTCATGAGAAACCGCTATCCCGACATTAAAGTCCGTTTAATTGAAGGGTTATCGGGTGACCTCAAGGCATTAGTTAATGCAAGGCAGCTCGATGTTGCCATCATCTTCAGTGACGATGTCGACCCACAGTGGGCCATACAGCCTTTAGTCAAAGAACAGATGTTTTTAATCTCACCTAAAGAAGTGCTGAGTGAATACCATCTTGAAAGCTGTATCGATACTCAGACCATTACTCATTCGCAGCTTAAAGAACTTCCTCTGATTTTACCGAGTCAACGACATGGACTGCGTTTATTGCTCGAACAGAAAATTCATCAGCTTAAAGTGGCTTATGAAATTGATGGACTACATTTGTTAATGGAAAGCATCAGTCAACTGGAAATGGCAACCATTCAACCTGCGGGTGCATCGTTAAACTCAAGGCAAGACTTGTGTTTGCTACGCGTTGTAGAACCTGCCATTGAGCGTATTAACTATTTAATTAGTCTCTCTGAAGAAGAACTCTCGCCTGCCACCTTAGCTACGAAAGTGGTGATTCGTGCCTGTGTAGCAAACTTGATTAATGAAAAGCGCTGGCCCGGTGCGAAACTCATAAACACTTAAGCTGTTAGTGTTTATTTTTACTAAACACCCATTCAAGCCTAGCCTCTCACTTCGCCTTCCCTTTTAAAGCTACATTAGCCCTAGCTGAGAAAGGGAGAAATCCATGCATGATGTGATTGTAATTGGTGGTGGGAATGCCGCACTGTGTGCCGCGCTCACGGCAAAAGAAAGTGGCGCTTCTGTGCTTGTGCTAGAAGCAGCACCTAAAGAATGGCGCGGTGGTAACTCACAACACACTCGTAACCTTCGCTGCATGCATGATGCTCCTCAAGATGTATTGGTCGATGCCTATCCCGAAGAAGAATATTGGCAAGACCTACTTAAAGTGACTGCGGGCAAAACCAATGAACATTTAGCTCGTCTGGTCATTCGTAGCACTGCAACCTGCCGCGACTGGATGCGTAAACATGGTGTGAATTTTCAGCCACCGCTATCGGGTGCTTTGCATGTTGCACGTACCAATGCATTTTTTATGGGCGGCGGTAAAGCCCTCATTAATGCGTACTACCGTAGTGCCCAAGAACTTGGCATCGAAATTTTATACAACACAAAAATTAAAGATCTAAAGTTAAACCAAGGACACTTTGAAGCCGCAATTGCGGAAGATGGCCGTGTGTTTAAAGCCAAAAGCTGTGTCTTGGCCGCAGGTGGTTTTGAGTCAAATCTTGAATGGTTAAGAGAAGCATGGGGACAAAATGAAAACGGCGAATGGCCTGCCGATAATTTCATTATTCGTGGTACCCGCTTTAATCAAGGCAACTTGCTTAAATTTATGATAGATCAAGGCGCCGATATTATTGGTGACCCATCGCAATCGCACTGTGTCGCCGTAGATGCACGCGCACCCTTATATGACGGTGGTATTTGTACTCGTATTGACTGCGTTTCCTTGGGAATTGTGGTCAATAACAAAGCTGAACGTTTTTATGATGAAGGCGAAGACTTTTGGCCAAAACGTTATGCGATTTGGGGCCGTCTTGTTGCTAAACAACCCCAGCAAATTGCTTATTCGATTATTGATTCAAAAGCGATTGGTCGCTTTATGCCACCTGTATTTGCTGGTGTAAAAGCAAATAGCATTCAAGAGTTAGCCGAAAAAAT
This sequence comes from Acinetobacter sp. 1294243, assembly GCF_000588015.1. Taxonomy (NCBI): domain Bacteria; kingdom Pseudomonadati; phylum Pseudomonadota; class Gammaproteobacteria; order Moraxellales; family Moraxellaceae; genus Acinetobacter; species Acinetobacter sp. 1294243. The sequence goes on along the minus strand of NZ_JFXG01000023.1, from coordinate 13,552 downwards.
CGGGCTGGATGCAAAAACCTTATGCCATACCGTAGAAGAATTTAATCAAGCCTGTGTGCAAGGCACCTTTAACCATACTGTTTTAGATGCTGTACCACCGAAAATATTGTTCCCAATAAAACTCATTGGGCCGTTCCTCTTGACCAGCCACCCTTCTATGCCTATGCCCTTAAACCCGGCATTACCTTTACCTATTTAGGTTTAAAAGTCGAAGACGATGCTGCTGTACGTTTTAACAATAAGCCAAGCCACAACCTGTTTGTCGCAGGTGAAATGATGGCAGGTAACGTACTTGGTCAGGGTTATACCGCGGGCGTTGGTATGTCGATCGGAACGACATTTGGGCGAATTGCCGGAAAAAATGCCGCCCGCTATGCACTTTCACAAGGAGTTGAACATGAATGCTAATAGCAAAGCCCTAATTCCAGTTGTTCAGCTCTCAGACCACGAGCAAGAAGTCCAAAGAGCCCTACAGATTTGTAATGCTTGTCGCTACTGTGAGTCATTTTGCGCAGTTTTTGCAGCGATGACCAAACGCCTTGAGTTTAACCAAGCCGATATCCATTACTTAGCAAACCTGTGCCATAACTGTGGTGCGTGTTTACACGCTTGCCAATATGCCCCACCGCATGAATTTGGCGTAAACATTCCTAAAGCGATGGCACAAGTACGTTTAGAAACTTACCAACAATTTGCGACCCCTCAGCCTTTAGGTCGACTTTATAAGTCTGTAGGTATTCCTTTTGTCTCGGTGTTAACACTTATTTTCTTTTTTTGCATGTTAGCCGTAGTGTGGTGGAAAGGCACTGACTTATTTGCAGGTTATCAAGGTAATTTCTATGCGATTTTCCCGCATAACTTTTTAGCTCTATTATTTGGAGCGACCTTTACAGTTGCGATTGTTTTGCTCGGCATTGGAATTAGCAAATTCTGGCGACAAACCTCTAAAGTCATTCATGGCAAAGTTGAGAAACCCGATCTGGTTCAAGCCACTCAAAATGTATTAACGCTTAAATATTTAGATGGCGGTCATGGTAAAGGCTGTAATGAGCAAGATGATCGTTACACACAAATCCGCCGTGTGTTCCATCACCTGACTTTTTATGGCTTTATGCTCTGCTTTGCAGCTACGGGTGTAGCGACTTTATATCACTATTTTCTTGACCTACACGCACCTTATCCTTACCTAAGCTTACCTGTGATTTTAGGCACTTTGGGTGGAATTGGCTTAGTTGTTGGACCATCTGGCCTGCTCTATTTAAATCTTAAACGTCATCCGTTGCATGGTGACCGTGAGCAAAAACCTGTAGATCGAAGCTTTATTTTCCTTCTACTTATCGTTAGCGCTTCAGGGTTAGCACTCATGGCATTTCGCAATACTCCTTACATGGCACTTTTACTGATTTTCCATTTAGCCACAGTCATGACATTCTTTATTACCATGCCATTTGGAAAGTTCGCACATGGTTTTTACCGCAGTGCTTCTTTACTCAAATTTGCCATCGAAGAACGTATTTCTAAGAAGTCATAATTTTATTCAAAAGTATTCACTATATTGGCATAGTGAATACTTTTATTATTTTTAAGCTCAAAACATTTCATACCGTCCCTACTTTTTACTATTTAAAATTCCTAAGCCATACATCGGCCACTTCGTACTCGCTTTAATATTATTAATGAGCATCGCCACTAAAACTAAAGACACTGCACCGACCAAAACAGGGAAAATTAAGAAATTCCACTCATAATGTATGCTTCTTGCGGTGAGTAAAATAACCAAAGGATTCGCTCCAGCAGGTGGATGAACACATTTAAACACTTGCATGAGCGCAATTGCACAGCCCACGGAAAAAGCAATTGTAAAAATGGAAACGCCGATAAATTTTAGAAAAAACAAACCCACGAAAGCCGAAATAAGATGTCCAAATATAATATTTCTGGGCTGTGCCAAAGGTGACTGCGACACGGTATAGAGCAATACACAGGTTGCCCCAAACGGCGCCATGATAAAAACATTGTGTGTGAGCTTACTCAACCACAACAGTATAAAAATACTGAGCGTCCCCCCAACAAGGCTTCTTAAGACATCAACTTTATTGGGCGATGGAGCCAGTTTTTCTTTGCCATAAAAGATCGAGAACATGGTTTTTTTCCTCAAACAAAAATTTGCTTTTCAAAAAGCATATAGATAAAATTTCAAATAGTACAGATCTGTACTATTTTATTTTTTGGAAAAGACACATGTCAAAATCTGCCTTAAAAATATTAGATACAGCCGAGAAGTTATTTAATGAAAATAGTTTTGTCGGGGTTGGCGTTGACCTGATTCGCGATGAATCTGGCTGCTCTAAAACCACCATGTACACGTACTATAAAAATAAAAATCAACTGGTTAAGTCTGTGCTCGTTGCACGTGATGAGCGATTCAAGCAAAGCCTTTTGGGCTATGTGGGAGATGCAACAGGGTTAGAAGCCATTAATAAAATTCTGGATTGGCACACCAATTGGTTTAGACAAGATTTTTTTAAAGGCTGTTTATTTGTAAGAGCGGTCGCTGAATCTAACCAAGATGATCAAGACATTATTTCTATTTCTAAAGCCCATAAACAATGGATTAAAGTATTGATTGCGCAAAACTGCAATATACCGAATGGTGAAGCTTTATCTGAGCTGATCTATACGGTGATTGAAGGATTAATTAGCCGCTTTTTAGTCGATGGTTTCGATGAAACACTTGCGATAAACATGAAAAATTCTATTAATCAATTATTTAATATTCATCAACATTAGTATGAGAACTTAAAATGGAAGTGGACCATATTTTTATTTGTGTACAATCAGGCGCTCCCGAAGCTGAAACTTTAAAAAAATTCGGTCTAACAGAAGGTTCATCCAACAAGCACCCGGGTCAAGGTACAGAAAACAGACGCTTTTTCTTTAAAAATAGCTTTATCGAATTAATCTTTTTAAATAATCCAGAAGAAGCTTCAAGTGATCTCACCAAACCGACTCTGCTTTTTGAACGACTAAGTACTCAAAATAATATCGCGTCCCCTTTTGGTATTTGTTTTCGCCCTAAAAATAAAGATGATAACGGTGCAAAATTTCCTAACTGGGTGTACAAGCCAAGCTATTTACCAGCCAGCTTAGAAGTAAATGTTGCCAAAGATGCTGTTGTATCTGAACCGATGTGGTTCTTCCTTTCATTTGCTTCACGACCAGACCTTGCTGTAAAAGACAAACAACAACCACTTGTGCATAGCAAAGATTTATCAGAAATCACCGCGATTAAGGTTTCTATTCCAAACCTTAAGCAGCATCCTACTTCATTACTGTTCAATACACTTGATAATTTTGAAGTCACCGATGGACCGGAGCATTTAATGGAAATTAGTTTTGATCATAAACCTCAAGGAATGATTCATGATTTCAGACCAGAGCTGCCGCTTATTTTTAAATATTAAGAGTCTTATTTTCTAATGAGAAACTGTGATTTATTGCGAATCACAGTTTTCATTTAAATTGAATCACATTAAAAGCGGCAATAGCTTAAGCAATTTTCCCATCAATAATGCCTTTCTCTTTTAACGTAGCCAGCTCCTCTGCTGTTTTAAATCTCGATAAGATTTGAGCAGTATGTTCACCAAGTTCTGGCGGTGCATGATGATATTCAACTGGAGTATCAGACAGTTTGATGGGTGAGCCAATGGTTTGGAAGTTTTCATTTAAACGATGAGGAATATTAACCACCAAGTTGCGATGCACGATTTGTGGTTCAGCCAAAGCTTCTTCAATAGAATTGATAACACCTACTGGCACTTTAAGCGCATGAATCATCTCAACCCATTCTTTGGCAGTTTTTTGCAAAAAGTGCTCCGACAATAAAGGAATTAGTTCATCTCGATATTTGACGCGGTCTTGGTTACGGACAAACTTTTCATTTTCGAGTAACTCTGGATAACCAATCGCAATACACAAATCTTTAAACTGTTTGTCGTTACCGCAAGCAATAATAAATTCTTTATCTTTAGCCTTAAAAGTTTGATATGGCACAATACTTGGGTGTTGATTACCCATGCGCTGTGGGGCTTTACCCGAAGCTAAATAGTTCATTCCCTGATTTGCTAGTGCCGCGACCTGTACATCAAGGAGTGACATATCAATATACTGACCGCGTCCCGTGTGCGAACGTGCAATCAAGGCAGCTTGAATGGCAATGGTGGAATATAGACCAGTTTGAATATCTACAACAGCCACTCCAACCTTTTGTGCACCACCGCCTACCACATCATCAGGCTCACCAGTAATGCTCATTAAGCCAGACATACCCTGAATAATAAAATCATAGCCGGGTTCTTCTGCACGTGGACCATCTTGTCCAAAACCCGTAATCGAGCAATAAATAATATTTGGGTTTAGCTCACTTAATGACGCGTAGTCCAAACCATATTTAGCCAAAGACCCTGTCTTATAATTTTCAATGACGACATCGGCAGTCTTGGCAATTTCATAAATTAAGGCTCGACCTTCGGGGGTAGTTATGTCTACCGCAACCGAATATTTATTGCGATTCGTACACTGGAAATAACCAGATTCACGGGTCATGTTTCCATCTTGATCGGGCATCCATGGTGGCCCCCACATACGGGTGTCATCACCTACTCGAGGACGTTCAATTTTAATCACTTCCGCGCCAAGGTCTGCCAAGATTTGCCCGCACCATGGCCCTGCAAGCACACGACTTAAATCTAAAACCCGAATTCCTTGTAATGCACCCATAACGATACCCTTATCTTTTTAGAAGGCACTCAACGTACCTCCCTGTCATTGTTTATGATTGTTTTTTGCGGATCGTACTGACGATCTTTAATAAATAAGCCTGGCAATACACCCGCAACAAAATATGCAGCGCCCATCACAATAAAGGCCATGGTAAACGTCCCGCCCGATGCTAAGAAACCAATCGTGGCTGGGGCAATCGCTGCCCCGACACGACCAATGTTATAAGCACCGCCAATGGCTGTTCCGCGCACATCGGTTGAAAAACTTTCAGCCATATAAGTCGCATTTACACCATATGGAATGCCATATAAGAAGCCAAAAGTGATCAATAAATACAAAATATTGTCAGGGGTATTGAAGAAAATAATGATTGGCAAGAACACGGCGCTGGCTATTGTTCCAAACACAAAAACAGCACGGCGGTTAAATTTGTCTGCAAGATAACCCGCTAAAATTTTTCCTAGAATCATTGCTGTATATGAACCCACCATATAACTGGTTAAGTTTTTAAAGTTCATATGCACTTCTGTTTCTAAATAACTTGGCATCCAGTTGTTAATGCCGTAATAACCAAACTGTAAGAAGAATGCTGTGGTCATCCACAACAGAAACATCTTACGGTGCTTAAAGTTATTAAAAATTTGCTTATAAATACTGCCACTTTTAGGCTTTTCAGCCACGACCATTTCTTTTGGTTGTCTATCGCCTTGTAAGCTTTCAATTTTGGTGAGCTGCCAAGATTTTGGCTCTGGCACAAAGCGTTGCAGGAAAATATTAACGAAAGCAGGCACCACGGTCAGGAAGAATAAAACACGCCAGCCATGATCTGGAATAATTGCGCCAGCTAAGAGTGTCGCTGCAATATAACCTACGGTCTGACCCGTCTGTAGCGTGCCCAAGACCGTTGTCCGGTACGTGGTTGGCACATATTCAGCCATTAAGGTATTACAAGCCATATAGAGTGCTCCGATTCCTAAAGCACCAATAAAACGTAGAGCCATAAATTGCTCGAAGCTTTGCGTAAAACCCAATAAGCAAGTCGCTACAGAAAAGAAGGTTACTGAGTTGGCAATGGTTCGTACGCGACCAAACTTATCACATGCCCAACCACCCAAAATCCCGCCAATACCCATACCCGCCAAAGAAGCACTACCTAAGGCACCTGCCTGAAAGGTACTTAAACCAAACTCTGCCTTTAAACTGGTCAAGCTATAAGACAGCAGCATAATATCAATGCCATCGACCACCATCGCAAAATAGGCAAATAACAACGCCCATTTCCATGTATGAGGGCCAATCTTTTCATATGTTCCAAGGTTACTTGGAAATGTGGTTCTTAACTCTTTCGATATTACTTGAACATCATTGTTCATCTTTCGTTCCTCATTTTCCCAAATGAGTCATCGGTAGCTTACTTATGTTTTCTGTATAACTTAATCTTCTATATTTTCATCATCTTACGTTAATTTTAAGTACACAGAAGCCCTTCTTTACATGAGTATCCTTACGATGAATCTTGTCATTTTCCATAAATTTTTGCGTAAAAATCCCTAAAGGCGCTCTCGAAAGAACACCTCTATCTTTTAAAAATTAATGAGTTAGTTACTAAATGCTGCGATACCCGTTTGTGCACGACCTAAAATTAAGGCATGAACGTCATGTGTGCCTTCATAGGTATTTACGACTTCAAGGTTAACCAAATGACGTGCTACGCCAAACTCGTCGCTAATCCCATTTCCACCCATCATGTCACGCGCCATACGAGCAATATCGAGCGCCTTTCCACAATTGTTGCGCTTAATTAGAGATGTGCCTTCAACTGACGCAATGCCTTCATCTTTCATACGGCCAAAACGTAAAGCTACTTGCAAGCCTAATGCAATTTCAGTTTGCATATCTGCCAGTTTCTTTTGAATCAACTGATTTGCAGCCAACGGACGACCAAATTGTTTGCGGTCCATGGTGTATTGATGTGCAGTATGCCAGCAGAACTCGGCAGCACCCATTGCGCCCCATGCAATGCCATAGCGGGCGCTATTTAGACAGGTAAATGGGCCTTTTAAACCTCGAATTTCAGGGAACGCATTTTCTTCAGGTACAAAAACGTTATCCATTACAATTTCACCTGTAATCGATGCACGTAAACCAACCTTGCCATGAATGGCAGGCGCAGATAGCCCTTCCCAACCCTTTTCTAAAATAAAGCCTCGAATATCACCCACATTACCTTCAGCAGAAACTTCTTTTGCCCAGACCACAAATACATCGGCAATTGGACTGTTGGTAATCCACATTTTTGCGCCACTTAAACGGTAACCACCGTCAACTTTTTTAGCACGAGTAATCATACTGCCTGGGTCTGAGCCATGGTCAGGTTCAGTCAAACCAAAACAGCCGATGTATTCACCCGTGGCAAGTTTAGGTAAATACTTTTGCTTTTGCTCTTCGGTACCAAATTCATGAATCGGAACCATGACCAATGAGCTTTGCACGCTCGCCATAGAGCGGTAACCCGAATCGACATATTCAATTTCACGTGCAACCAAACCGTAACTCACATAGTTCAACCCCGCGCCGCCATATTGCTCAGGAATGGTTGGACCCAGTAAGCCTAGCTCTCCCATTTCACGGAAAATAGATGGATCTGTTGTTTCATGACGAAATTGTTCAAGTACACGTGGTTGCAAACGTTCTTGGCAATAGGCGTGAGCAGCATCACGAATCATGCGCTCATCTTCGGTAAGCTGTTGTTCAATTAAAAATGGGTCTTGCCAGTTAAATTGAACTTTTGCTTTTTTTGTTGTCACCATGTGATTCATCGCATCCTCTGCTTGATTTGATCTTCTTTATTTAACTCGATGTTATGCGTGAAAAATGCAGTAATCAAACGATAAATGTTCATGCAGATATGCGAATTACGCATATTTAAAATAAGAGGTATTAAATTTAGATATTTAATTCGTTGTATTTCATTAAAAATGGCTTATTTTTATACTAAACTCAGATATCTGCATTTAGGTCATATGCTGTTTTGAAATATGATGACAAATAAAAGGATTTATTTATGCGAAGAAGTATCCCGTCTATTCAGGGCCTGATTTGCTTTGAAAGTGCAGCAAAACATCTAAGTTATACCTATGCTGCGCAAGAGCTATGTATTACTCAAAGCGCCGTCTCTCGCCAAATTCAGCAGTTAGAAGATTTCCTAGGGGTTGAACTCTTTATACGTACTCGGCATGGCGTTGAACTCACCATTGCAGGTCAGCAGTATTTTAAAAGTATTAAGCCCTACCTATTAGGTCTAGAGAAATGTACGGCCGATGTGATTTCTCATAAAGGTTTAGGTGGCACACTAAAATTAGGTGTAGTTCCTACCTTTGCAACACGCTGGCTATTACCCAAGCTCCATCTTTTAAATCAAAAACACCCTGAAATTACAGTTCACTTAGAAACCAGTACCAAGCCTTTTTTATTTAATGACAATATTTTTGACGCTGCAATTTTTGCAGGTACGCAGCAGCAAATTGACCACTGGCCCGGCATACAAGCGCATTATTTAATGGATGAAGAAATTGTACCTGTGTGCTCACCAAGGCTCATCGAGAAGTATTTTCCAGATGCTTTGATGATTAATGAAAATACCTATGATTTAAGCTCGGAAGATTTACTGAAAATCCCCCTACTACAACAAACCACTCGGCCTAGCATTTGGCAAGAATGGTTTCTAACCCATCAGATGCAGCACCCGAAACCTTTTGATGGACAACGCCATGAGTTATTTTCAATGCTTGCGGTTGCCGCCAGTCATGACATGGGAATGGCTCTAATTCCACAAATGTTGATTGAGTCTGAACTACAAAAAAAGGAACTGGTGATTGTTTCCAATAAGAAACTAAAAGGCAGCCGAAAGTACTATCTCATTCATTCGAGCCAAGATATCTCACCGACTATTCAAAAATTTGTTGAGTGGATTTACCAAGAACTAGAACAACTAAAGAGCAATACAAATTAGCTCAGCAGGTTTTATTTATACTCAATATTGCGAACTATACTCAAAAAAAGATTGTGATTGATGAGATCACAATCTTTTTAGTTAAGCGTAAATGACTTTGAATTAATGACTCATCAATTGAATATCTGAACCACTACGCTTCGGATCAATCAAGATTTTGGCATGCTGTTCAGGATCACGTAATGCTTCAAATGCACTCGTAACCCCTTCTAGGCCAACAACACCGGTAATGAGCGGTGAGCAATTCACTTTACCTTCTGCAATCATGTGTAGCGCATCTCGAAACTCAAGCGGTGTATAGCCCAACACGAACTGAATTTCTAACTCTTTATTAATCGCAAGTGCTGGTTCGATTTTGTCACTTTGCATGCAGACACCCACCCCAACAATTCGGGAAAACAAAGGTGCACCTTCAATAATTTGCTGCAAAACACCCGGTACGCCTACACACTCAAAAATAACAGGACGTTTTGGTAGAGCGCCTAATTTGTCAATCATGCGCCATCCATGCCACCACGGTAAGCGAGTTGCTTGTAACTTATCAAACAGCCCCATACCCATGTTAATTGCATCAGAAACATTGCCAAGCAAACCAAACTCTTTCCAGTTGGCAAATGGCGATGTCTCTTTAGGGTCTACCACAATATCCGCACCACATTGCTCGGCAAGCTTACGGCGGTTTGGTGAAAAATCACTGGCAACTACAGTTTTAACCCCAGCCGCTTTAAGCATTAATATGACACCTAGCCCAACAGGACCGCAGCCAATCACAATCGCAGGTTCACCAGTTTTCACACGGCTACGGCGAACAGCATGCAATGCAACTGCCATTGGTTCAGTCATGGCAGCACTATCGGCATCTAGACCGTTGGGTACTTCAAACATCAAGCTCGACTGAGCAAGTACCTGCTCAGCATAACCGCCCGAAGCATTTGGTGAAAGCCCTGTAGACAAATAACCATGCTGATCTACATTTAAAAGCGGCATTGCGCAAACGAGTGTATCCGCTTTAAATTTATGACGTGTTTTTGGGCCATAGTCTAAAACCTTACCGCAAAACTCATGTCCCAATACAAACGGATCTGTAGACTTGGCTAAACCATTAAACCCGACACGTGCAGCCAAATCATGCATGTGGTCGCAGTGGTGTTGCATATGTAAATCTGAACCACAGATCCCACATCGCACCACTTCCAATAAAACCTGCCCTTTTGCAGGCGTTAAGTTCGGTTGGTCCACGACTTGCAATGTTGCTTGATGACAAAGTACCGACTTCATTTGAGCGCTTCCTATTTCTTCTTTTTCATTTACTTGCCAGAAATAGATTTCTACAGATAAATTAATCGCTTTATCAGTTTGGTCTTTAGCAAGCCTTTATTCATCTTTACAAGTAAAAGGCAAAATACCAATGACCATTCTTCAGCCAATCCACTCTTGAAGAGTCAACCAAAAAACAGGCTCAGCGAAATTAAAAACAATAAAAATCTTGGTGCTTGTATCTTACACAGACTGCGTTGTCTTCTTAGGCCAGAACAACGTCATCAAAATTAAAACTTATACAAATATAGTAAGTTCAAAAAACTCAACTCAACGCTTTTCACAAAAACATAGCAAATCCAAACTTTTATCAGCAGTCTTAAACAGGCATGATGAATTAATAGTAACAGACAAGAAGAAATCCATGATTACAAAAACACTTCCACTTACAGATATACACCGCCATCTTGATGGCAACATCCGCATTCAAACCATTTTAGAATTGGGGCAACAATACAATCTAGATTTGCCTGCTTACGACATTGAATCTTTACGACCACACGTACAAGTTATGGATAACCAACCTGACTTATTAAGTTTTTTATCTAAGCTCGATTGGGGCGTAAAAGTATTAGCCAGTTTAGATGCCTGTAAGCGTATTGCATTTGAAAATATGCAAGATGCAGCACACCAAGGCCTAGACTATGTAGAGTTACGTTTTTCACCGGGTTATATGGGAATGACTCATCAACTTCCACTTGAAGGCGTTGTTGAAGCAGTTATTGCTGGCGTAAAAGAAGGCAGTCAGGCATATGGGGTAAAAGCGAATTTAATTGGCATTATGAGCCGTACTTTTGGTCAGGAAGCCTGTGAAATAGAATTAAATGCTCTACTTGCCCATAAAAATGATATTAAAGCGTTGGATCTCGCTGGAGATGAGCTTGGTTTTCCAGGTAATTTATTTATTGATCACTTTAAAAAAGCGCGTGATGCAGGTTGGCACATTACGGTACATGCAGGTGAAGCTGCCGGCCCAGAAAGTATTTGGCAAGCCATTGAAGAATTAGGTGCTGAACGAATTGGGCATGGTGTTAAAGCGGTTCAAGATTTAAAACTTTTAGATTATTTAGCAAAACACCAGATTGGTATTGAATCTTGTCTCACCTCAAATATTCAAACCAACACAGTGCCTTCTTTAGCAGAGCACCCATTAAAGACTTTTTTAGAACATGGTGTGCTTGCCACCATTAATACAGATGACCCAGCGGTAGAAGGCATTGAGATACAACATGAATATTTAACTGCTGCCCCACTGGCAGGTTTAAGCCCTGAGCAAATTTATACAGCTCAAAAAAACGGCCTAAAAATCGCATTTTTATCAGAACAAGAAAAAGATGAGTTAAGGCAGAAATATCAATAACAGAGAACAGAGAACAGAGAACAGAGAACAGAGAACAGAGAACAGAGAACAGAGAACAGAGAACAGAGAACAGAGAACAGAGAACAGAGAACAGAGAACAGAGCTTATTTAAACAAGCTCAAATATTGGAGACGTTTGAATTAAAATTTAAATATATAAAAACAAAAAAATTCCTTCCACCTGTAAGACTAGAAGAAATTCTTTTCAATATTTGGGATATTTTCAAAGCTTGAACGCTTTCAAATATGGTCGGAGCAGTAGGATTCGAACCTACGACCCCCTGGTCCCAAACCAGGTGCACTACCAGGCTGTGCTATGCTCCGATCTATCTCAGCTTTTGCTGTATCGCACATCGTGCGGTACGGTGTGCATTCTAGGCGTGACGCCCTCAGACGTCAACACCTATTCTCAAAAAAAGTTAAAAATCCTTATCAAATGTATATTTAACAAGCATTTTGAGGTTTTTTAACGTTTTAACGATGCACTAAAGGCTAACATTCGATCTAAAGGCATTTTGGCACGTTCAGCAAGTGCTGGATCAACGTGTATTTCCTGATCACCTTTTTGTAAAACTTCTAAAATTCCGTCGAGTTCATTCATTGCCATCCACGGACAGTGGGCACATGAACGACAAGTTGCCCCCTCACCCGCTGTTGGCGCTTCAACTAAAATCTTATTGGGTACTGCTTGCTGCATTTTGTAGAAAATACCGCGGTCAGTTGCCACAATGAGTCTTTCGTTTGGTAAAGTCTGCGCAGCTTTAATGAGTTGAGAAGTACTACCTACCGCATCTGCAATTTCTACAACCGATTCTGGCGATTCTGGATGTACTAATACAGCAGCGTCTGGGTACAGTGCTTTCATGTTGGCAATGCCACGTGCACGGAATTCTTCATGCACAATACATGCCCCATCCCAAAGCAACATATCTGCACCAGTTTTCTTTTGGATATAGCGACCTAAGTGCTGATCTGGCGCCCAAATAATTTTTTCGCCTAAGCTGTCTAGATGTTCAACAATTTCAACAGCACAGCTCGAAGTCACAACCCAATCGGCACGTGCTTTAACAGCAGCCGATGTGTTGGCATAAACAACTACGGTATGGTCAGGGTGCTGATCACAAAATGCCGTGAACTCATCGACAGGACAGCCCAAATCTAGTGAGCAGGTTGCTTCAAGTGTCGGCATTAAAATTGTTTTTTCAGGAGACAGAATTTTTGCTGTTTCTCCCATAAATTTGACCCCAGCAACAACCAGTGTTGAGGCAGCATGATCTCGTCCGAAACGGGCCATTTCTAAAGAGTCAGAAACGCATCCACCTGTTTTTTCGGCAAGTTCTTGTACTTCAGGGTCGCAATAGTAATGAGCAACAAGGACAGCATCACGTTTTTTGAGCTCTGCTTCGATCTGTGCAAACTTTTGTTGTTTTGCTTCTTCACTTAAGCGATTGTCTTTTGGCTCACCTAAACGGTCTAAATGCGCTTGTACAATGTTTTTTGCATCGTTGGCAATTAAAGTCGCATCACTCATAAAACGTCTTCTCTATCCTTCATGCTGGCATACCTGCTCGCATATAACGTTACTGCTTAAATGATTTACGGATTGAATCATTTAATATCAAAAGATGGGGCTAATAAAAAAGCCTCTTTGTCGAGGCTTGATTATAACTGATATTTAAGAACGGTAATCAGCATTAATTTTGACATAGTCGTAAGATAAGTCACAGGTATATACCGTGTCTTTGGCCTGACCACGTCCTAAATCAACACGAATGGTAATTTCGGTTTGAGCCATAACACGCGCACCCGCTTCTTCGGTATATTCCTCAGCTGCGCCACCATCTTTACAGATTTGTACATCGTCTAACCACACTTGAATTTTAGACACGTCTAAGTCTTTAACCCCTGCATAGCCAATCGCAGCTAAAATACGTCCCCAGTTCGGGTCCGATGCAAAGAGTGCAGTTTTGACAAGTGGTGAATGCGCAATGCTATATGCAATGTCACAACATTCTTGAGTATTTGCGCCGCCTTCTACAGCAACAGTAATAAATTTCGTCGCACCTTCACCATCACGGACAA
>NZ_JFXG01000022.1:0-56795 GCF_000588015.1 Acinetobacter sp. 1294243 | reverse complement strand
CCCCCATTCGTTAGAACGGGGGTGTTTAGAATAATGAGCTGGCGATGACTTACTCTCACATGGGTAACCCCACACTACCATCAGCGCTAAGAGGTTTCACTTCTGAGTTCGGGAAGGGATCAGGTGGTTCACTCTTGCTATGGTCGCCAGCACAACTGGTATGGATACTTGCTTCGTTTTATTCACTGTGTGATACGTTGCGTTTTCCAAATCTTTACAGATGGGCTGATTGGTCTGATTTTTCGTTGTTCATTTTAGCTAGTAGTATAACTAAATCAAGTTGCTTTGCATGTTTATGAATCGATTGATGCTTCATATACAACTGCTTGGGTGTTGTATAGTCAAGCCTCACGAGCAATTAGTATTGGTCAGCTTCACATATCACTATGCTTCCACATCCAACCTATCAACGTCCTAGTCTCGAACGGCTCTTTAGAGGAATAAATTCCTAGGGAAATCTTATCTTGAGGTAGGCTTCCCGCTTAGATGCTTTCAGCGGTTATCCCTTCCGAACATAGCTACCCGGCGATGCGACTGGCGTCACAACCGGTACACCAGAGGTTCGTCCACTCTGGTCCTCTCGTACTAGGAGCAGATCCTCTCAAATTTCCAGCGCCCACGGTAGATAGGGACCGAACTGTCTCACGACGTTCTAAACCCAGCTCGCGTACCTCTTTAAATGGCGAACAGCCATACCCTTGGGACCTGCTTCAGCCCCAGGATGAGATGAGCCGACATCGAGGTGCCAAACACCGCCGTCGATATGAACTCTTGGGCGGTATCAGCCTGTTATCCCCAGAGTACCTTTTATCCGTTGAGCGATGGCCCTTCCATACAGAACCACCGGATCACTAAGACCTACTTTCGTACCTGCTCGACTTGTGGGTCTCGCAGTTAAGCGCGCTTTTGCCTTTATACTCTACGCGTGATTTCCGACCACGCTGAGCGCACCTTCGTACTCCTCCGTTACTCTTTAGGAGGAGACCGCCCCAGTCAAACTACCCACCAGACACGGTCCTCGTCCCGGATAACGGGACAGAGTTAGAACCTCAACATTACCAGGGTGGTATTTCAAGGACGGCTCCATTGGAACTAGCGTTCCAACTTCAAAGCCTCCCACCTATCCTACACAAGTAAGGTCAAAGTTCAGTGTCAAGCTGCAGTAAAGGTTCACGGGGTCTTTCCGTCTAGCCGCGGGTACACTGCATCTTCACAGCGATTTCGATTTCACTGAGCCTCTGCTGGAGACAGCGCCGCCATCATTATGCCATTCGTGCAGGTCGGAACTTACCCGACAAGGAATTTCGCTACCTTAGGACCGTTATAGTTACGGCCGCCGTTTACTGGGGCTTCGATCAAGAGCTTCGCTTACGCTAACCCCATCAATTAACCTTCCAGCACCGGGCAGGCATCACACCCTATACGTCCACTTTCGTGTTTGCAGAGTGCTATGTTTTTAATAAACAGTTGCAGCGGCCTGGTTTCTGCGGCTGTCGTCAGCTCAGGAAGCAAGTTCCATCACCAACAACAGCGTACCTTCTCCCGAAGTTACGGTACCATTTTGCCTAGTTCCTTCAGCAGAGTTCTCTCAAGCGCCTTGGTCTACTCGACCTGACCACCTGTGTCGGTTTCGGGTACGATTCCTGTGTAACTGAAGCTTAGAGACTTTTCCTGGAAGCATGGTATCAGCCACTTCACTGTACAAGTACAGCTTGCTATCGGATCTCAGTATAGAGTACCCCGGATTTGCCTAAGATACATACCTACATCCTTCCACCTGGACAACCAACGCCAGGCTGACTTAACCTTCTCCGTCCTCTCATCGCATTACACAGAAGTATTGGAATATTAACCAATTTCCCATCGACTACGCCTTTCGGCCTCGCCTTAGGGGTCGACTCACCCAGCCCCGATTAACGTTGGACTGGAACCCTTGGTCTTTCGGCGAACGGGTTTTTCACCCGTTTTGTCGTTACTCACGTCAGCATTCGCACTTCTGATACCTCCAGCATACTTCTCAATACACCTTCATCGGCTTACAGAACGCTCCCCTACCACTTGACTAATGTCAAATCCGCAGCTTCGGCACATAGTTTTAGCCCCGTTACATCTTCCGCGCAGGCCGACTCGACTAGTGAGCTATTACGCTTTCTTTAAAGGGTGGCTGCTTCTAAGCCAACCTCCTAGCTGTCTATGCCTTCCCACATCGTTTCCCACTTAACTATGATTTTGGGGCCTTAGCTGGCGGTCTGGATTGTTTTCCTCTTGACTACGGACGTTAGCACCCGCAGTCTGTCTCCCGGATAGTACTCATAGGTATTCGGAGTTTGCATCGGTTTGGTAAGTCGGGATGACCCCCTAGCCGAAACAGTGCTCTACCCCCTATGGTATTCGTCCGAGGCGCTACCTAAATAGCTTTCGGGGAGAACCAGCTATCACCAGGCTTGATTAGCCTTTCACCCCTATCCACAAGTCATCCCCTGGCTTTTCAACGACAGTGGGTTCGGTCCTCCAGTTAGTGTTACCCAACCTTCAACCTGCTCATGGATAGATCGCCTGGTTTCGGGTCTATACCCAGCAACTAAACGCCCTATTAAGACTCGATTTCTCTACGGCTCCCCTATACGGTTAACCTCGCTACTGAATATAAGTCGCTGACCCATTATACAAAAGGTACGCAGTCACACCACGAAGGTGCTCCCACTGCTTGTATGCATGCGGTTTCAGGATCTATTTCACTCCCCTCACAGGGGTTCTTTTCGCCTTTCCCTCACGGTACTGGTTCACTATCGGTCAGTCAGGAGTATTTAGCCTTGGAGGATGGTCCCCCCATATTCAGACAAGGTTTCACGTGCCTCGCCCTACTCGTCATCATTATGTGTGCCCTTTCGTGTACGGGAATATCACCCTCTACGTTCGCACTTCCCAGAGCGTTCCACTAAAACACACATAACTTAATGGGCTGATCCCCGTTCGCTCGCCGCTACTGAGGGAATCTCAATTGATTTCTTTTCCTAAGGGTACTGAGATGTTTCACTTCCCCTCGTTCGCCTTGCAACACTATGTATTCATGTTGCAATACCTACCTTAAAGTAGGTGGGTTCCCCCATTCAGAAATCTCCGGATCAAAGGATATTTGCCGCCTCCCCGGAGCTTTTCGCAGGCTATCACGTCTTTCATCGCCTCTGACTGCCAAGGCATCCACCACATGCACTTAATTACTTGACTATACAACCCCAAACAGTCGTCAACACCTACAAGTGAGTGTTGTCCGTGCGATTCTTCATCGCTACTATCTGTTGTTTGTGTACTTAAACACTGTACAGCTTCAATCTAAATTCATATACCAAAACGCTTGATTCAGTTAATTTGCTAGTTCTCAATTCATCTAGATTAATTGCTTAATCTAAACTCTTGAGTGAACAATTTATTTCAGACTCAATTTTGCCAATCTGTTAATGAATAAACACGCCTTCGTCAGGTCATGCTTAATACCGTGATACTTAAATCACAGAAGTTAATAAACCAAGACCGAAATCTCTATTTACTAATTTCTGTAATCCGAACTTCTCTTAAGTTCTGGTGGAGACTAGGAGAGTCGAACTCCTGACCTCCTGCGTGCAAAGCAGGCGCTCTACCAACTAAGCTAAGTCCCCAGCTTACATCATCAGTCATGTATCTTTTATCTATAACTTCAACCAGTCAAAGTCATGGTGGGTCTGACAAGACTTGAACTTGTGACCCCACGCTTATCAAGCGTGTGCTCTAACCAACTGAGCTACAGACCCTCAGATACATCTATGAAGAACAACTTGTTGTGGATTCTTACCAATCGTCAATCTTTCGTTAAGGAGGTGATCCAGCCGCAGGTTCCCCTACGGCTACCTTGTTACGACTTCACCCCAGTCATCGGCCACACCGTGGTAACCGCCCTCTTTGCAGTTAGGCTAGCTACTTCTGGTGCAACAAACTCCCATGGTGTGACGGGCGGTGTGTACAAGGCCCGGGAACGTATTCACCGCGGCATTCTGATCCGCGATTACTAGCGATTCCGACTTCATGGAGTCGAGTTGCAGACTCCAATCCGGACTACGATCGGCTTTTTGAGATTAGCATCCTATCGCTAGGTAGCAACCCTTTGTACCGACCATTGTAGCACGTGTGTAGCCCTGGCCGTAAGGGCCATGATGACTTGACGTCGTCCCCGCCT
Source organism: Acinetobacter sp. 1294243 (assembly GCF_000588015.1). NCBI lineage: Bacteria > Pseudomonadati > Pseudomonadota > Gammaproteobacteria > Moraxellales > Moraxellaceae > Acinetobacter > Acinetobacter sp. 1294243. Next base: position 52,585 of record NZ_JFXG01000022.1, on the reverse strand, counting down.
TCCTCCAGTTTGTCACTGGCAGTATCCTTAAAGTTCCCGACATTACTCGCTGGCAAATAAGGAAAAGGGTTGCGCTCGTTGCGGGACTTAACCCAACATCTCACGACACGAGCTGACGACAGCCATGCAGCACCTGTATGTAAGTTCCCGAAGGCACCAATCCATCTCTGGAAAGTTCTTACTATGTCAAGGCCAGGTAAGGTTCTTCGCGTTGCATCGAATTAAACCACATGCTCCACCGCTTGTGCGGGCCCCCGTCAATTCATTTGAGTTTTAGTCTTGCGACCGTACTCCCCAGGCGGTCTACTTATCGCGTTAGCTGCGCCACTAAAGCCTCAAAGGCCCCAACGGCTAGTAGACATCGTTTACGGCATGGACTACCAGGGTATCTAATCCTGTTTGCTCCCCATGCTTTCGCACCTCAGCGTCAGTGTTAGGCCAGATGGCTGCCTTCGCCATCGGTATTCCTCCAGATCTCTACGCATTTCACCGCTACACCTGGAATTCTACCATCCTCTCCCACACTCTAGCTAACCAGTATCGAATGCAATTCCCAAGTTAAGCTCGGGGATTTCACATTTGACTTAATTAGCCGCCTACGCGCGCTTTACGCCCAGTAAATCCGATTAACGCTTGCACCCTCTGTATTACCGCGGCTGCTGGCACAGAGTTAGCCGGTGCTTATTCTGCGAGTAACGTCCACTATCTCTAGGTATTAACTAAAGTAGCCTCCTCCTCGCTTAAAGTGCTTTACAACCATAAGGCCTTCTTCACACACGCGGCATGGCTGGATCAGGCTTGCGCCCCTTGTCCAATATTCCCCACTGCTGCCTCCCGTAGGAGTCTGGGCCGTGTCTCAGTCCCAGTGTGGCGGATCATCCTCTCAGACCCGCTACAGATCGTCGCCTTGGTAGGCCTTTACCCCACCAACTAGCTAATCCGACTTAGGCTCATCTATTAGCGCAAGGTCCGAAGATCCCCTGCTTTCTCCCGTAGGACGTATGCGGTATTAGCATTCCTTTCGAAATGTTGTCCCCCACTAATAGGCAGATTCCTAAGCATTACTCACCCGTCCGCCGCTAAGATCAGTAGCAAGCTACCTCTCTCCGCTCGACTTGCATGTGTTAAGCCTGCCGCCAGCGTTCAATCTGAGCCATGATCAAACTCTTCAGTTAAAATCATTTTGTACCTTATTTAAAGACAAGGTACCAATTCTGGCTCATCAATTACTGACTTAAATTTCGCTCAAATAAACTTCGAGTAATTTAAACCAATCAATCAATGAAAATTATTTCGATTAATCAACCAGTAAAAATCCACACAAGTTGTTCTTCAATTCTCTTAATGATTTTTCTGCTCTTCGTCAGAGACAGAATTCAACGCAATACTAAGCTTTCATCTTAACCCTGTAAGCTAAGATATTCTCGTGTATCGCGTCGGGATGAGTGCATTATAGGGAAAAAAAACTGGTACGCAAGCACTTTTATAAATATGCACGTTCGACCGGTTCTTTTTCAGCCAAAAAAAATCTCAAAAACAAACAAATATATGATTTATATGGTTAATTTATTTTTAAAGAGTTTTAAACTTTATATCTACTATCTTTATAGCCTGTTTTGGTACGTTTTGATGCATGCCATAGTTTGATGTAGGGACCTGAACAATACGGTCAACCACATCCATTCCTTTAATTACTTTTCCAAAAACTGCGTAACCCGGATTACCAGCAGAACGATTTAAAAAATTATTATCTGCAACGTTAATAAAAAACTGACTAGTAGCTGAGTCAGGATTTGCAGTACGAGCCATCGCCAACGTTCCGCGTGTGTTAGCAATTCCATTTCCAGCTTCATTTTTGATAGGTGCTCGCGTAGTCTTTTCCTGCATATTTGCAGTAAGTCCACCGCCCTGCACCATAAAACCAGGAATTACGCGGTGAAATATCGTATCTTTATAAAAACCTGACTTTATATAGTCTTTAAAATTCTTCACACTGTTTGGTGCTTTATCATCATAAAGTTGTATTTCAATGTTGCCTAAATTTGTTTGCATTTCAACTAAAGTGTCAGCCCAGACTGAATGGCTGCTTATACCCAAACAACATAACATTAATAATTTTTTCATATTTTCCCTACAACAAAATGCCAAACTTAATGAAGGATAAATTTAATCATCTATATAAAAGAATTCTAGTGAGTATTTATTATCTTTTATTTAGTGCTTTATATTTTAGATTTGAGTATTAGTCCACGTTCCACGTGAAACATGGACTAAGCTTTTATTTAACTATTTTTATCCCAGAACTTTCTGAAGTTTTTACTAATCTCGATGGTATAGCGTTTTGCCTTTTTCGAAATAGGGGTCAAGTTTATAAAACCGTGGGTTTGATCTGGATATTCTTCATAATGCATTTTGACGCCATTTTGTCTTAGCTTATAGCTATAAATTTTTGCTTCATCATGCAGTACGTCATGCCCAGCCGTAATCACAAAAGCTGGTGGATTCTTTTTCAAATTACCATAGGTTGGAGAAATAAGTGGATCATCTAATTCTACATTATGCTGAGTTGCATAATATTGAGTGACATAATTAATATCGCTATCCGTCAAAACTAATCCTTCGTTATAAGCATAAAAAGAAGGATGTCGGCTTTTAAAATCAACTGTAGGATAAATGAGAAGCTGTGCTTGTGGAGCATAAGGTTTGTTTACTGATCGTTGAGCTACAACCGTACTGATATTTCCGCCTGCACTATCCCCTGCTACAGCAATACGATTTTTTAATATTTTTAGTTGTCTGCGATTTTGATAGACCCAAGCCAATGCATCTTCGCATGATTGAATTAAATGTTGAGGTGAGACTTCTGGTGCAAGAGGATAATCAATGCTGAGTACTTGTACTTTTGCGTATTTCGCCAATATGCGGCACACCTCATCATGAGTATCTAATCCACCCACGACAAAACCTCCTCCGTGATAGAAAACTAGTAGAGGTAATTTTTTATTAGGTGCCGGGTGATAGTGTCTTGCGAAGATAGTTCCGCTTTGAAGAGGTAAGCGAATATCTTCTACAGAATCAACTTCTGTTGATTTCTGACGGATAGCCAACATTTGTGTATCAAATTGCCGTCTAGACTCAATAGGATCTGAACCAATAAAACCGATACGTCCCTGTTTAATTTGTACGGCCATCATACATTTAGTAAATGAGTCGAGATCTGGGTATTGGTAGGAATATCCAAGAATTTTGGCAAGTGATTCTTGAGCCAATCGAGGTAACTTATCAAGAGCTCGAGCAGCAGGCCCTTGGCCCTTATCTAGCAATGTTTGAATTTTTTGATTAAATGCTGTCATGCCTATCTCCATGAATTCCTCTTATCCTTCATATTTTCTACAGAATTCTTTGTTGTTTGACTATATTCGCATACAACTCATGTAATCAAGATACAAAGGTAAAAACCAATCTACGCTAATCTGATTTATAGCAAATGTCATTAACAAATCTGTCGTTTAAAACAGGACTTTTTTGCCAATTATTGTTAACAGACAAAGGAGATTGGGCTATGTCAGCAAAACTCGTTGTTACTTTGTTAGCAACCAGTCTTTTAACTGTAGGCTGTGTTGCTTATACAGATGACCCTTATTATCGCGGTGGTTATGGTTACCATGATCATGATGATGATCGTTATGACCGTAACGATGGACGTGGATATAGTGATTGGGAGCGAAAACGTTGGGAAGAGCGTAAAAGAATATACGAACAACAACGTAAAGATGCTCGTGAACAGGACAAAAATCGTCGGGATTGGGAAAAAAGACATCGTGAATGGGAAAAAAAACGCTTAGAAGATCGTGATCATGACCACCGAAATTATCGTCATGATGACTAATCTCATTACTATATAAAAAGCCCCAAAGAGATAAGTCTTCTGGGGCTTTTTTGAGAATTCTAAATTCTCTTAATTATAGAGTAATGAGTAGCAGCTCACTTCATATATAAATCGGCATCTTGAATATATGTACTCTATAATCTTTTAACTGTTCTTATCGCTAAGAATTACTGAGCTGTCGCAGAACCTGAAACAGAACCAGAAGCACCAGCATCAACTTGACCTGGTTGTGCTTGACCAGAAACACCAGCGTCTACACCTACACCAGCTTGTACGCCAGATGGGCTAGCGCTAGTTTGAGCAGAACCTGATGCGTTTAAGCCAGCTTCAGATGCACAACCAACAGCTGTAAAAGCAACACCAGCAAGTACTACAGAGATAAGACCTAATTTTTTCATAATCGCTTTCCTTTCATTACGACAAACATTTAAATGCAAAGTTCATCTTCGCGCTGCCTATAATTCACAATTTTTTTTTCTGGCGTGCGTATCATTGGTTGTCTTTTGTAGTAATAGAAGTACAAATTGTGCAATTTTTTATTAAAATCTCTTCCTTAGCCTCACCTCTACCTTTTATATAGAAGCTACAACTTAAGCTTTTGTTTAATTTTATCAATTTCTAATTTTTATCTTAGCCTTTTACTCTACTCAAAAATTTTTTCTTTATAGAAACGCTATATAAGATGCGTAGAATGTTACAGAGACTTTTTACTTAAAAATGCCTTATCTCATCGAAAAAAGCCGAGTATAGACCACGGCTTTTTTGAATTTTTTTAGCGCTTCATCTTAAATTATGGCCATTGCATCTCGCCTTTTACAACTTTTGCGCCCAGCTCTAAACTGTCCACACTCTTTAATGTTGGATATTGTTTCTGCATGAGCTGACTTAGCTCACCCGCATTTTTACTTACTTTGACCGCTTTCTCATAGCTCTTGAGATAGTCGATAGAAAAGTTAACCGCATCTAAACCTTGTGGAGCTCCCTCAACCATATGAGCTGGAACAACTGTTTGAGGCTGCAGTGCTTTAATATTTTCTAAAGTTTGAATCACTTCATTGCGGTCTTTAACTTTTGGTGTATCCGCCATCCATAAATGAATACCTGAAGAGACAGGAATACCACCTACTACTGCTTTAGAAGAAGGAATCCATAAATAAGTGAGTTCTTTCTTACCTTTAATCTCGATCGACTCATTTTCTAACTTTAAAGTTTTAGCAGTATAAGCTTGAGGCAAAATAATTTGACTAGGCGCATTTGCACCCATTTGTGGACCCCAATATTTCACTTTAAGCGCTTGAGTATCTTGGATATGTTTAATAGTTTCTGGCGTTGCGATGATTTGTACATTTGGGAAGTATTGTTTAAATACATCTAAGCCAAAATAATAGTCTGGATCGCCATAACTTACGAAAATTGTCTTTAATGTTTTACCACTATCCAAAATATCCGCAGCAATACGTAATGCTTCAGATTTTGAGAATTGCGCATTCACCAACAGAACTTCTTTATCGCCTTCAATTAAAGTAGAAGTCACACCGAAATGTTCGGGTTTAGCCAAGAAACTTTGGATTTTCAAATCTTGCGCAAAAGCTGAGGAAGTTACTGTTAAAGAAGTAGCAGTTGCTAGGACTGAAGCAGTTAATTTAAAAAATTTCATTATGTATTCTCCAAATTCATGAGAAATACTTTAAATTGCAATTCTTGTAAGGTAAATGCACTAAATTAAGATAAACTGTTGCATATATTGTAATAATGATAAAGTATATGGACACATTAAAAGCCATACAAGTCTTTGTTTCTATTGCTCAACATGGCAATTTAACCAAAGCCGCAGAACACCTAAATTATTCCCGTGCGATGGTTTCTCGCTATCTTGAGCACCTAGAGCACACATTCTCAACTCGACTATTTCAAAGAAATACCCGAAAAATATCTCTCACTCCAGCGGGTGAAAAAGCCCTACTCTACTGTGAGAATATTTTACAACAACAGCAACTTTTACAAGAGTTAGCCGCACCCGAACAACATAACGGTACGATTCGCTTTACCTGTGGTTTATTTTTATTTCAATTAGGGGTTGGGGAATGTATTCGCCAATTTAAACAGCAACATCCACATATTCAATTTGATGTATATCTGACCGAAAATACAATGGACTTAATTGATGCACAGGTCGATTTAGCCTTACGTATAACGCAAAAAGTTGCAGATGGATTAATTGCACGACCTGTTTGTCAAATCGAGTCTGTTTTCTGTGCTCATCCTGATTATTTAAAACAGCACAGTCCCCTCTCCCATCCAAGACAACTGATTCAACATGAATGTTTAGCTCACCATAGCCAACATCAATTTTGGACTCTTTTTGATAATGAACAGCAGCCTCAAAACTATCCTTTGAACGTTACCTTTAAAAGTAATGATGTAAATGCTGTTTATGACATGTGTATACATGCTCAAGGGGTAGCGATGCTACCTACTTTATTAGTTAAAAAAGATTTAAAAGAAAAACGATTAGTTCCTTTATTTAAAAACTTTTCAGCTCCTGAATTAAGTTTGTCGGTGGTATATGCTTCAAGGCAACATTTACCCAAAATAACGCAAGAATTTATTGCATTTATGATCGAAAATTTAAATTTTTACTTAAAACCGCAAAATTAAAAGTTTTAAATTGCCGTGTACGCTTGAATTTTTAGGCAATGCCCATACTTCATCCCTATTAATGAATTACAGCATATGCATGGCAGTTCAGGTTTTACCCAGTAAATGCTGATGCCAAAAGGACTGTACATGTTTAAAAACCCATTTAAACGGAGATCATCAATGGCTAATGAGCAAAATGAGCAAGCTCAAGACATTCAACACGAGCAAGCAGAGCAATCTAATGAGCAAACTCAGGCTGAAGGTGTAGAGCAAGCAAACGACGTTACCGTTGAATCTTTACAAGCGCAAATCACCAAATTAGAAGAAAGCCTAAAACTTGAAAAAGCACGTACTGCGAATGCAGTTTACGAAGCACAAAAAAGTGTAGAGCGTATTCAACGTGAGTCTGACAAGCATAAAGAGACTGTGCTTGAAAAATTTGCAAAAGAATTACTAGATTCTGTTGATAATTTAGAGCGTGCAATTCAAGCAGCTGGCGATGAAGAAACACCAGTACTTGAAGGTATTAAACTAACCTTGAAGTCGCTGTTAACCACACTTGAAAAATTTGGTGTTGTAGAAGCTGATACAAAAAATGGCTTCAATGCGGATTTACATCAAGCTGTAGGTATTGACCCAAATGCTAAAGCGAATGAAATCGGTAGCGTTTTACAAAAGGGCTATACATTAAATGGTCGCTTATTGCGCCCTGCTATGGTTATGGTTGGTCAATAAATAATTTTTTGAGAGTTTTTAGATTTTTTTTCGCTAAAACGCTTGAAAAAAATAGATTCACTCTCATATCGGATAACAAGCAAAAACATTGCAAAAGAATTTTTGAGGAAAACGTCACATGGCAAAAATTATTGGTATTGACTTAGGTACTACCAACTCATGCGTTGCTGTACTTGAAGGCGATAAAGTAAAAGTAATCGAAAACGCTGAAGGCGCACGTACAACTCCATCGATCATTGCTTATAAAGATGGCGAGATCTTAGTAGGTCAAAGTGCTAAGCGTCAGGCAGTAACTAACCCAAAAAATACATTATTCGCTATCAAGCGTTTAATCGGTCGTCGTTATGAAGATCAAGCGGTACAAAAAGATATCGGTCTTGTACCTTATAAAATCATCAAAGCAGACAATGGCGATGCTTGGGTTGAAGTAAACGATAAAAAATTAGCGCCTCAACAGGTTTCTGCTGAAATCTTGAAAAAGATGAAGAAAACTGCAGAAGACTATTTAGGTGAAACAGTTACTGAAGCAGTTATTACTGTTCCTGCTTACTTTAACGATGCTCAACGTCAAGCAACTAAAGATGCGGGTAAAATCGCTGGTTTAGACGTTAAACGTATCATTAACGAACCAACTGCTGCTGCACTTGCGTTCGGTATGGACAAAAAAGAAGGCGACCGTAAAGTTGCAGTTTACGACTTAGGTGGTGGTACTTTTGACGTATCAATCATTGAAATCGCAGACCTTGATGGCGACCAACAAATCGAAGTGTTATCAACAAACGGTGATACTTTCCTTGGTGGTGAAGACTTTGATAACGCCTTAATTGAATTCTTAGTTGAAGAATTTAAGAAAGAACAAAGTGTGAACTTGAAAAATGATCCACTTGCGTTACAACGTTTGAAAGAAGCTGCTGAAAAAGCAAAAATCGAGCTTTCTTCATCAAATGCAACTGAAATCAACCTTCCATACATCACTGCTGATGCAACTGGTCCTAAACACTTAGTAATCAATGTAACACGTGCGAAACTTGAAGGTTTAGTTGCTGATTTAGTTGCTCGCACTATTGAGCCTTGTAAAATCGCACTTAAAGATGCTGGTCTTTCGACTTCAGACATCTCTGACGTGATCTTGGTTGGTGGTCAGTCTCGTATGCCACTTGTACAACAAAAAGTACAAGAATTCTTTGGCAAAGAGCCACGTAAAGACGTGAACCCTGACGAAGCAGTTGCAATCGGTGCTGCGATTCAAGGTGCTGTATTGTCTGGTGACAAAACTGACGTTCTCTTATTAGACGTAACACCATTAACTTTAGGTATTGAAACAATGGGTGGTGTATTAACACCAATCATTGAGAAAAACACGACGATTCCTGCGAAGAAATCACAAGTGTTCTCTACTGCTGCTGACAACCAGCCTGCCGTAGACATTTCAGTTTACCAAGGTGAACGTAAGATGGCTCAACAAAACAAATTGTTGGGTAACTTCCAATTAGGCGATATTCCACCTGCTCCACGTGGTGTGCCACAAATTGAAGTATCTTTCGACATCAATGCTGATGGTATCTTGAAAGTATCTGCTAAAGATAAGAGCACTGGTAAAGAGCAATCGATCCAGATTAAAGCGAACTCAGGTTTGTCTGATGCTGAAATCGAAGCAATGATTAAAGATGCTGAAGCGAATGCTGAAGAAGATCGTAAGTTTGAAGAACTTGCAAAAGCTCGTAACGAAGCTGATGCATTAATTTCAAGCTCGAACAAAGCTGTTAAAGATCTTGGTGATAAAGTTACTGAAGATGAAAAAACAGCTGTAAGCACTGCCGTTTCTGAACTTGAAGCAGCAACAAAAGAAAATGATGTAGAAGATATCAAAGCGAAAACTGAAGCTTTACAAAACATCTTGATGCCTATCACTCAACGTGCTTATGAACAAGCGCAACAAGCTGGTGGTGCTGAAGGCTTTGATCCAAATGCATTCCAAGGTGGTGATGCGGGTCAACAAAAAGCAGATGATGGCGTTGTAGATGCTGAATTCACAGAAGTAAAAGATGACAAAAAATAATTTGTCGCTTTAAAAAAGACCGCGCGAAAGCGCGGTTTTTTATTGTTTACAAAAAGTAACAATAAGTTTTTTAATGATATTATTCAAATGTTTCTGTCAGAAAGATCAATGATAAAAACTAAATATTTAATTTTAAATAATATTTTTTTGCTAAAAAATCACTGTTATTTACTACATTAATTATTTAATTATTGCCAAGTCTGAGAACATCTTTTTTAATTTTTCGACCAATATCACAAACCTCACCTAATCTATTGAGATTTTTATCGTTTTGACGAATTAAATTAAGTAGCTAACAATAAGATTTATTTATATTTTTTATTTTGCCATGAAAAAATTTCTATGGTGGGGATTGAGCTTATGCTTATGCATGGGCTTACAAACAACACTTTTTGCTCAAAGCAATCTGCCAATTAATTCATCTCATCAGCCTTTAAAATACCGAATTGCTTTTATTGATCCACGATTTCAACTTACTAAAGAACAATTAGTCGAGGTAAGTCAGCAAGCTGCTGAAATCTGGCAAAAAGAAACTGGGAAGACCTATTTTATTTATGATTCACAGGCTCAATTGTCAATTAACTTAATCTATGATGATCATCAAATGCTTAAAGATGAACAACAAAACAATTTGGATGCACTTTTGCAAAAGCAGGAAGCTTGGCGCATTAAAAATGAAGAAATTGTTCTAAACAAACAGCAAGTTGCTCAACTATCAACTGATTTGAACAAGAAAAAGGCCAATCTAAAAGCGGAGTTTGAACAATATCAACAAGAGGTAACGCGCTTTAATCAAGGAGAACAGCAGTACTCTAGTGCCAATAATTTAAAAGAATGGCAAAAACAACTAGAACAAAAATCGGAAGATTTACGAAATGAATCCAATAGTCTAAATTTTAAAATTCAATCACTTAACTTAAAAATTAAAGAGTTAAATCGAGAGCAAATTGATTTAAGCGCTTTAAAAACACAATTCAAACTAGAGCAGAAAACTAGTATTCAACCCTTCCATAAAGGATTATTCAGTCAAAACCAAATCCAGATTTACGGCTATGCTTCTTTAAATGACTTACGTTTGACCCTTGCTCATGAACTTGGGCATGCATTAGGACTAAAACATACTACTGATCCTAAATCATTAATGTATCCACGGTTAAAAGAGCAAGATATTCATAACTTTAAATTAACAGATTCAGATTTAGATTTATTAGGTTCAATTTATAGACCAAATTAAGGAAAAATCGTTAAAGTTAAATGATTAAAAAAACTAAATAAAACGAAATATATTAAATTTTTTCTAAAAAATAATTTGGCATTTGGTAAAAAATAATGAGACTAAAGTCTCATTTATTTTCCTGATTTGTACGTTTTTTGATTGATCTTTCATTTTATATTCTTATAATACGTTTTTTTTAAAATCTCCCCTTTCGATTATGCGTTTAACATCTTTGTTATTAGGCGTAGCCTTTGCTTTTTCTAATTTTCAGGCTAATGCTAATCTTGCAACTCCAGCACATACTCAAATCCAGCAAAAAACAGGTCAACATTTGACTTATAAAATTGCTGATATTGATCCACGTTTTGGTTTAAGCCAAGACCAATTAATTCAAATTAGTCAACAAGCTGCGGACATTTGGAAACAAGGTACTGGACAGGATTATTTTACTTATGATCCAAATGCAAAGTTAGAAATTCGTTTAGTTTACGATAATAGTCAAAGCCGTTCTGAACAGCGTCAAAAAATTGCAGCTCAGTTCCAACAAGAACAGCAACGTGTAATTGATGAACAGCAACAAATTAAGCAATTGAAGCAAACTCTTGGTCAAACTCAGTCTGAGCTTGAAAATAAGAAGCAGATTTTGAATGGCAAATTGAAAAATCTTGACCAACTAATGATGCAGCTTAACCAAGGCAAATTAGCACCTGAATACAGCGCTAAATCTTTGGCTAAAACTCAGAAAGATTTGCAAAAACAAACTGTTGCTTTAAAGAAAGAAATTGCTGCATATAATCAGCAAGCTAAAGACTTAAATGTCAAAGTTACTCATTTTAATCAGATTAATAATGAGTTTAATAATTCATTGAACCAATTTAAGCAAAATGCTCAAGCGGATGTCTTTAAAAAAGGTATCTATAACGGCAAACAAATTGTGATTTATGAGTTTAAATCTATTGATGACTTACGCTTAACCATTGCTCATGAGTTAGGACATGCACTGGGTTTAAAACATAGTGATCAACCAAATGCATTGATGTACTCAGTACGTAAAGATGGTGACAAAAAAATCACTGGACTTACGGATGCTGACCGTGATCTATTAAGTGCTTTACCTCAATAATTAAAAGCTTGATATAAAATGATGTATCTATTTCTATGTAGATACATCGAAATTGATATCAAAGTCATGTTATTGTGGTCATAAGAGCTAACGAAAATAGAATGGAGATCAAGATGAGTTATTATCATATCCTGATTGAAGTAAATGATCATATCAGCACGATTGAACAGACTCGTGATATTGAACTGTTTGATATTATTGAAATTAAACCATACCTCCATTCTATTTTAATTCCCTTTTTCAATGAGCATGAAATCGAGCTTGAGGATGAAAATATCGAATATAAAGATATTCTCCATCTTGAAGTAAAACAGACTCTGTTACCGATTGAACATTTAATTGAAGAAGAGCAAAAGCAATTACCAAGTGATACTGATGTCACCATTACTGCATATGAAATCTTTAATGATCGTGATTTAAGCCAAGATGTTACGTCAGTTATTTTTGATATTTTGGAAGCAGTTAAATTAGAGTAATTATCTTATATAAGTACCTATAAAAAAGGTCTGCATGAGCAGACCTTTTTTATTATTTCCAGTTTATTGCATCATTTTTTGAGCTTGTTCTTGACGGAATGCGCGTAAAATTTGCTGCCCTGCCCGTCCTGTTGGATTTAAACCTAAACGAGTCTGCTCCTGACGAATAGCTACGCGGGTTTTACCTCCAATAAGACCGTCAACTGCACCAATATCATAGCCACGATTAATCAAAAATTGTTGGATTTCACGACGTTCTGCACGTGAAGTTCCCGGATCATCAGTTGGCCAAGACGCAACAAATGGACCAGCACCTTTTAAACGATCAGATAAATGTGCAATCGCAAGTCCATAGCTTTCCGCAGCGTTATAGCTGTAGATAGCATCAAAATTCTTAAATACTAAAAATACTGGACCATTTATACCTGCAGGTGCCATTAAACCCGCTGAAGTATTACCAGATAAAGCTCCTTGAACAAGTGGAGAACCATCAATTCGGGTCACCCCTCGTGCACTCCAGCTACTTAAAGCTTTCTTTGAACGTCGCCCTTCTCCATCAATTGACATACCTTGGGGAACTTTGACTTCAAAACCCCACGGCATTCCTGTTTGCCAACCTGCTTTATTTAAGAAATTAGCAGTTGAAGCCAGTGCATCAGCTGTACTCGACACTAAATCTCGACGACCATCTCCATCAAAATCAACAGCTAAACGTTCATAGGTAGATGGCATAAATTGAGTATGACCAAATGCCCCAGCCCATGAACCTTTCAGTTGATCTTCGGTTAAATCACCACGTTGTAAAATACGCATAGTGGCAAAAAACTCAGTGCGGAAATAACTTTGTCGACGCCCTTCACAACTTAAAGTGCCGAGTGCTTGTAATAAAGGATATTTACCAGAAATATCACCAAAATTACTTTCAACACCCCACACTGCTACAATTGTTTCCGGGGGCACACCGTAGATTTGAGAAGCACGGTTTAAAACATCTCGATGTTGCGCCAGTTTTTGTTTACCAAGCTCAACGCGCTCTTCATCAACTAGACCAGAAAGATAATCCCAAATTGGTGTCGAAAATTCTGGTTGATAGTTTAATTTATCAATAACTGAATAATCTGGGGTCAAGTTTTGGGTATAACGATCATAAGTTGTACCAGATACTCCAGCAGCAATTGCTTGAGAACGTAAATTTGCCAAACAGCTTTGGAAATTATTATTAGGCGTATAATCTTCACTCGTCACTACTGGAACAGTAGCACTGCTAGATATTGTAGAACCATTAATTACGAGCTCTGCTTGAGCCTGAGTCATCGCTAAAAATACAGAGCCAACAATACAAGAAAAACGTCGCATATTATCCTAGTTCGATTTTTAAATTTAAATTTGTAAGTACCATACCATTATGAGTCCAAAATTTCAGAGAGAAAACGTAAATTTGAATTCATAATCTCTACTTTAAATTCATTCCCCATGTTTTAAATTCAAATTTTCTACTTTATTTTTGAATTTAAAATTCTTTAGATCCAAATTATTAGTTTTGAATTCAAAACCGATACTCAAGTTTAAATTCAAAAGTACTTCTTTAAATTTAAACTATAAATCTCTCTTTATTGTGGATAACTTTATCCACAGCACAGCAAAAAACACTTCTATTCCTTAATAATTATATTCTATATCTCCTTATTATTTATTACAGACTAGAGTCTACCACCACAAAAATCCGTATTTTTTAAATTTAAAGATCAGCCAAAATTTTTAAATTTAAAACCCCATACCAACAGACTTCTATTTTTGAATTTAAAAAGCACATCCAACTCTCTCATTTAAATTTAAAAATACTTTTGTGGATAACTAATTTTAAATTCAAAAACAACCAAGGCTGCCTTTTGTAGTTTTAAATTCAAATTACAGTAGCTTTTTTAAATTCAAAAGTTCCAATTAAAGTTATCCACAACCCCAAAATATGTATGTTCTATTATTTTTTAAATTTAAAAGATAAAAAAAAGCGATCCGAAGATCGCTTTTTAGAGAATTAAAAATACTTTTAGAGGGTCATATCTGCTGTTAAAGCGAGTGGTTCTGGCAAAATTTCCGCCAATTGACGGCATAAATTTGTCAATTCATTACTATCCACAGGCATTAAAGTGATATGACCTAATTTGCGGCCAGCACGTTCTGACTTGTTATAAAGATGCAGATGAGCACCATTTAAGGCAAGTACATCCTCAGTTTTAGGATGTTGACCAATAATATTGATCATAACCGTTGGGCGAACAACTTCTGTTGAGCCTAATGGTAATCCTGCAACAGCTCGAATATGGTTTTCAAACTGAGAACAAACCGCGCCTTCAATTGACCAGTGGCCTGAGTTATGCACACGTGGTGCCATCTCATTTGCACACAAACCTTGTTCTGTTACAAATAACTCGAGAGTCAGCACACCAACATAGTTAAGGTGATTCAACAAACGAGTAATGTAGTCTTGAGCAACGGGTTGCAAAGCTTCACTATTCGGTGCAGGAACAATTGAATGCGATAAAATACCATTATGATGATGGTTTTCAGCCAATGGCCAAGTTTTTACTTCACCATTTTGGCCACGCACCGCAATAATTGAAACTTCGCGAGAGAATTTAACAAAGCTTTCGGCAACTAGACTTTTTGCAGGGCCAAGTTCAGCCCAAGCTATATCAATCTGATCTTCTGAACGAAGTACAAACTGACCTTTGCCGTCATATCCACCAGTTGCAGTCTTAAGCACGATCGGTAAACCAAGCTCAGCCACAGCCTTTTTCAAGCTTTCTAAGCTATCTACAGCACGATACGGCGCAACAGGAATAGTAAGCTCATCAAACAATGCTTTTTCTGACAAACGATTTTGCGCAGTCGCTAAAGCAACACGGGGAGGATGCAATGTTTTGGTTTGTGTCAAAACATCAACATCTTCAACTGGCGTATTTTCAAACTCAAGACTGAAAACATCAGCACTTTCAATAAACTGCTTTAAGCCTTGCTCATCTTGGCTAGAAAAAACCTGGCCTAAAACACCTGCTGGACAATCTGTATTTGTTTCAAAAAAAGTACATTGAATATTTAATGGTAACGCTGCTTGAGCCATCATACGGCCCAGTTGCCCACCACCAAAAATACCGATAGTTTTATCCATCTCAGCCTCTTACACCTGACCCGGAATATTTTTGCTTGCAACTTTATCAGTTTGCGCAGCACGGAAATCAGCAACATTTTTTGCGATTTCAGGACGAGTTAAACCTAAGATTTGTGCAGCCATAATTGCCGCATTCGTTGCACCAGCTGGACCAATCGCTAAAGTACCAACTGCAATACCTGCTGGCATTTGTACAATTGAAAGCAAAGAGTCTACGCCATTTAAAATTGATGATTTAACTGGCACACCTAAAACAGGTAAATCAGTTTTTGCGGCACACATTCCAGGTAAATGCGCTGCACCGCCTGCACCGGCAATAATCACTTGAATACCGCGATCGCGTGCAGTTTTTGCATATTCAAATAAACGATCTGGAGTACGATGAGCAGATACCACTTCCGCTTCAAATGGGACACCAAGCTGTTTAAGCATATTGGCTGTGTTTTCGAGAGTTGCCCAATCAGATTGAGAACCCATAATAATTCCAACGAGAGGTTGAGCGTCTTGTGCTGCGGCCGCATTCATTGCTAATGTTCCAGAGACAAAAGTAAAAGAAGATAAATCTCGACGAGAGCCAAGTTTTAAATGGTTCGGAAGCCCATTATTATAGACTGATTTTTCATCTCACGAAAATTTAACTGACCAGCTCTGTGAATATTTTTAATATCATCAAAAAATGTCATGGTTTAACAGTGACACATTCTCAATTTTTATTAATATTAATTAATTAGATATCTGAAAGATAATGAGGTATTTGAAAAATTAATAGCTTGTATAGAATCAATTATTCAATACAAGCTATCATGGATTATTGGCTTCTAAATACGAAATAAACACAACCAAATAGGCATAACATCGCCCATAAGTAATCGAGTTTAAAGGGTTGCTTAAACAAGAAAATCATAAAAGGTACAAACACGACCAATGTAACTACTTCCTGAGTGATCTTCATTTCACCGAGTAACCAGCCTTGCGCGCTTAACATACGAGTGGCTGGGATCATAAAACTGTATTCAAGTAAGGCAATAATCCAACCGAATAGAATCGCTTGCCAAAGTGGAGCATGGTGCAAAAATTTAAGATGCCCATACCATGCAAGTGTCATAAAGCAGTTAGAAATAATTAATAGCGTAAAAGCTAAAACCGTTGGGCTCAAAGGCACATCCTTCATCATCACGATGATTTAAGTATTTTAACGATACAAAACATTATAAAAGATAAAACTGTAATTCAGCTTAAATCTAAAAAATAAAGCTGTAGTTTTATTAGGGTCTCAAACACATAGAACAACAACGATTTTTGACTATCTTTTCGAGTTTAGCCTTGCTATCGTTGCTGGCAAATTTATCAATAATGCACACACAGCAATTCATTTTAATGTTGTGTACAAAAGCAGTGGAGAAGGCGAGCAATGCATCTGCATATCTTGGGTATTTGTGGCACTTTTATGGGCTCTTTAGCACTTTTGGCTCGTGATTTAGGACATAAGGTAACTGGTTCCGATTTAAACGTTTACCCACCGATGTCTACCCAGTTAGAAAATGCAGGCATTACACTCATGCAAGGCTATGACCGTAGTCATTTACAGCCTCATCCGGACTTGGTTATTGTCGGCAATGCCATGAAACGTGGTATTGATGCAGTCGAATATATGCTGAACGAAGGCCTACCATATATTTCTGGTCCACAATTCCTTGCCGATCATGTTTTACAAGGTAAACATGTACTTGGTGTAGCAGGTACTCACGGGAAAACAACAACTACGACCATGTTGGCTTGGGTACTTGATCAAGCTGGTTTAAATCCGGGCTTTTTAATTGGTGGTGTTCCACTCGGTTTTAGTGAAAGTGCTCGTTTAGGCGGTGGTAAATACTTCTGTGTTGAAGCCGATGAATATGACTCTGCTTTCTTTGATAAACGTTCTAAGTTTGTTCACTATCACCCAAAAACGGCGATTTTAAATAACCTTGAATTTGACCATGCCGATATTTTTGATGACCTAGCAGCGATTCAAAAGCAGTTCCATCATCTTGTGCGTACCATTCCAAGTGAAGGCCGTATTATTGCGCCAATTACTGAAACGCATATTGATGAAGTGCTTGAAATGGGTTGCTGGACACCAGTAATTCGTACAAGTCTAGAAGCGAATGAAAAAGCTGCTCTCTCTGCCGAACTCATTTCAATTGATGGCAGCCATTTTAAAGTACTCGAAAATGGCAATGTCGTTGGCGAAGTGAAATGGAGCATGACAGGGCAACATAGTGTAGCGAATGCTTTGGCAACAATTGCAGCTGCTCAACATGTAGGTGTTACGCTTGAACAAGCTTGTGAAGCTTTGTCTAACTTTGGCGGTGTGAAACGTCGTATGGAGTTACTCGGTACAGTGAATGGTATTGAGGTTTATGATGACTTTGCTCACCATCCAACAGCAATTGATACGACTTTAGATGGCGCACGTAAACGCTTAGGTGAACGCCGTTTATGGGCCATTATTGAACCACGTTCAAACACGATGCGTATGGGCAGTCATAAAGATGGCTTAGCACATTCAGCACGCTTAGCAGACGAAGTGATCTGGTATCAGCCAGAAGGCTTAGATTGGGATTTACAACCTGTAATTGAAGCTGCTTCTAACCATGCTCAAGTGAGCCGTTCACTTGATAACATCATTCAACGTATTGTCAATGAAGCAGGTGAGGGCGATGCTGTGGTGATTATGTCGAATGGTGGCTTCGGTGGCTTACATCAAAAATTAATGAGCGCATTAAAAGCAAAAGCTGCTTAAATTTCGCTTTAGATGATTCAATAAAAAATGGGTTTCAAATTGAAACCCACTTTTTTATCAGTGACTTTTAAAGCTTTTCTGGCTCTATATTGGCCATAAATTTATTAGAAACGATTAAACGTAAACTATAGACAATGCCCATCGCAAAAACGCTATATCCCACGTTATTACAAATAAACGGAATACATAAAATAATGAGCGCTGTGATTGGATAAAACCATTTCGTGATTCCAGATAAGCATTGGAACTCATAAAGTATCCAAATACAGGTGGTATAAAGCACCACACTCACCGCAACGACTATTCCCATATATAAATCAGAAATATGCGCATGATGGGTTGTAACATCCACGGCAGCAGCAAGCGCAGCACCTACCGCAGCAATACTGACAAAAACAAAATAATGACCGTATCCCCAAACAAATGGGCGTACACCTTTTACATGATGGTGTTGTTCACTACGATCAAAATAAGCCCACCACATTGCGAACATGAGCATCAATCCACCCACCATCAAGAAAATGGCAGGGATATTCATTGATTGAGCGGCTAAAGCATCACGTATGGCATTAAAGCTACCGACAATCGACTCACCCAACACAATAATTGTGAGTAGGGCATAACGTTCTACAATATGATGAGGATGCCACGGCGTTGGAGAATATTTTTCTGCATAAATTGGAACAAATAATTCCACGACAACCAGAAATAAAAATAGAGGTATTGAAAGTACATGAGCAAAGTTAGCCACAAGCCAGCCAATTTGTACTAAGACTATACCTATTGCATAGCGATAAGCCGTAACTCGCCTTTCAGGATCATGTTTTGCTGCTCTGAGCCACTGAGTCACCAAGGCCATGCGCATGATCACATAACCGATAATGATTACATCAAAATCCTGACTACGAAATACATCAGGGATACCCGCAGCCATCACCAATGAACCTACAATCTGCACAAAGGTAAGGCAGCGATACAAAGCATCATCGTTATCGTAAGCCGAAGCAAACCATGAAAAATTCATCCAGGCCCACCATAGTGCAAAAAATACCATCAGGTAGCTTGGCAGTGCATGCCAGAGGTGATTTTCAATAATCGCGTGGTGTAACTGCTGACCAGCTGTTGCAATTGCGACTACAAAAATTAAATCAAACAATAATTCGAGGGGAGTCGCTGCTCTATGGGATTGTTTTGGATCTCTTGGAGATAGGGGCCTCAAACTTAATTTTTTCTGTTTTTCTTGAGTAGTCATGAAATAACGTTCTCGTATAAAGTGCCGACACGTTAACACTTTAATATCAACGCTTAGATCACGCATTAAAAATTATCTAGACCTGTTGTTTAATCTTTACCCATCAGCGAGCTAGATTTCATTTTTGTGACAATTCTTTATCAAGACCTTAAGCTTAATTCTTTATCATAGCTCACGTTTTTGTTCTTGTTTGGAATATGAATGTCTTTAGAAACACTCAACCTTAGCTTATTCCATGTGATTAATGGGGCTCAGGATGCGAGTCAATTTATCATTCGTCTTGCTATCTTTTTTGCTAATGATCTCCTCTATATTCTCTTATTCATCCTTACATTTTTATGGTTTTATGGCGATCAAGATTTAAAAAATAGGGTCATTAAATCTGTCTTTTTAACCTGCGTATCACTTTTAGTCGGTTACGTTATTTCTTTGTTTTACCATCACGCAAGACCGTTTGTCATGGGTGTGGGTACGACTTTTATTGAACATGCACCAACGGCATCTTTTCCAAGTAATCATATGCTGATTTTTAGCACCATTGCTTTATCTTATTTATTTGCTCAGCGCAAAATAATTGGAATTATTCTTTTATTTTTATCATTTGTAGTGGCGTGGTCACGTATTTATTTAGGTGTGCATTTCCCTTTAGACATGTTAGGGGCTTTTATTGTCGCACTACTAGTCAATACAGCAGGTTATTACTTCTGGAATGCTTACGGTACAAGTTTGACGGCATTCTGTATTCATATTTATCAGATTATCTGCAAACCACTTTTAGACCGCGGTTTGATTAAATAACCTATAGATCTTTTTTTGCATTCAAACCACGACATTAAGTTCAGTTGCGTAATACAAAAAAATCTGCCATTCTATGTCGACTTGGATATGTTTTATCCAAAACAGAATTTAGTTTGACAAGGGGAGTAGCCTCCTCCAAACATAACAGCAGTGTTATGTGTCAGGTATCGTCAATACACTTTTATTAAAAAGTCGGTATCTGAGCATCGTGAAATTCATGATGTAGGCAAGACCTTGATCATGTTGATACAGATGTTTACTTCATCTGGCAACTGGTCGAGGTTTTTTTATGCCCAATTGCCGGATGTATGGAGGATTTATGGAAACAATCGGCAATTTATGGCTGTACATAGCATTCTTTGGCATAGTCATTGTGATGCTCCTGATTGACTTTTTAGGCTTTAAGCAAAAGCAAGGTCAAGATGTCTCAATTAAGCAAGCTGCTTACTGGAGTGTAGCGTGGGTAAGCGTCGCAGCCTTATTTGGTGGTGGTTTATGGCTTTACCTACAACAAACAGTTGGGGTGACCTTAGCAAACCAAAAAACTATGGAATACTTTGCGGGTTACTTACTCGAAAAGTCCCTCGCAATTGACAACGTTTTCGTCTGGTTAATGATTTTCGCAGCGTTTGCTATTCCAGCTGCACTACAACGTAAAATTTTGCTCTACGGCGTATTAGGTGCCATCGTACTACGTACCCTCTTTATTTTTATTGGTGCATGGTTCGTTCAAGAGTTTTCTTGGGTACTTTATATCTTCGGTGCGTTCTTAGTATATACAGGCTTTAAGTTCTTAAAAGGCCAAGATGAAGAAACCAATATTGAAGATATCAAGCTCTTAAAATGGTTACGTAACCATATGCGCATTACACCACAGCTTGAAGGTGACAAATTCTTTGTACGTCAAAACGGTTTATTGTGGGCAACGCCGTTATTTCTAGTTTTGATTTTGGTTGAAGCTTCAGACGTGATTTTCGCAGTAGACTCTATTCCTGCTATTTTCGCGGTAACTAGCGACCCGTTTATTGTTTTAACGGCGAACTTAATGGCAATTTTAGGTTTACGCGCAATGTTCTTTTTACTTGCTGGCGCTGCGACTAAATTGCATTACTTACCATACGGTTTAGGCATCATCTTATTGTTCATTGGTGCGAAAATGTTGTTGCTTGATGTATTCCACATGCCAATCTGGATCTCGTTAAGCTTTATCGTAATAGTGTTAGCAATCACTGCTTACCTTTCTCTACGACACAACAAAAAGCAATTGCAGTCTTAATTCATCACAACAAGGCATCTACACGTGAGATGCCTTGTTATCTAAATTTTCAAAATAGACTGTACTTTAAAAAAACAGATTAATATTATATGCCAACTTAAAATTTATCTTTCCTAATCAGAAACATAATAGATAACAGCTATTCGGTATTTTATGCCGAACATACTTATTAAAATGTGTGGAGTCTCATGCGTTCTAAAAAAATTAATCTTGTCGTTGTCCCTCTATTAATCACGGCATGTAGCCATAATGATGGTCCTTTAGTACAAGACGTATATAACAACCAATATGACTGTGCTCGCGACTGGAATAATGAAACATGTAAACAAGAAAATAGCTCCAGTGGACATGGTTCTAGCTATGTTGGTAGTCGCTATTTAGGTCCTGCGTATTATCGAAATAATCGGGAAGTTTCTTACCACGGCAATACCTTACATCCTTACAGCAATTTGAGTGTAGGCCAACCAATTATTTCAAGCACAGCGAAAAGTTCGTCTTTTTCATCCCCAATTCGTGGTGGTTTTGGCCGTAGCGGTTTTTCTTTCGGCGGCTAAGTCTTTAGGCATTCACTCAATATGAAAAGAAAAATATTTACTCCACGACCAGACTGGCAAGTGGAGCATCAAAATATTGGTTTTGATTATTTTAATTTACCTTCTCTTGATGGCTCAATTTACTGGTCTGAAGGAGTTGCTTATGAGTTTACCCTTAAGCAGATTGAACAACTTGAAGATGCAGCAAATGAACTGCATCAGATGTGTTTATTGGTAGTAGGAGACCTTATTCAACGGGGCGACTATCCTGCTTATTTTCAAATTCCTGAAGTCGCTATAAACCATATTGAACATTCATGGAAACAAAATGCTCCGATGCTGTATGGCCGCTTTGATTTCGCTTACGATGGGCGAAATATCAAAATGCTGGAATATAACGCCGACACGCCGACGGGCTTACTCGAAGCCTCTGTCGCGCAGTGGCTGTGGATAGAACAAGTCTCAGGCATTGCAAACCGAGATCAATTCAATAGCATTCATGAAGACCTGATTAAACGCTGGAAAACAATTTTACCGCGTGGTAGCCATGTGCATTTTGCTGCTTGTCAGGAGGCTGGAAGGGAAGACTGGGGTAATTTAGAGTACTTAATGGATACCGCTTATCAAGCTCATCTACAAGTTTCCGAGCTTTCTATGGAGAACATAGGCTGGAACGGGCAAGATTTTGTTGATCTTCATAATCAGCCCATTCAAAACATATTTAAGCTCTACCCATGGGAATGGATCTGGGAAGAAGCCTTTTCTCAATATATCCACCCACAAACACAGTGGATTGAACCTTGCTGGAAAATGTTACTTTCAAATAAAGCGATTTTGGTTGAGCTTTGGAAGCGTTATCCAAACCATCCATTGTTGGTCGAAACCCATACCTATGACCCGCAACAAGCGTTGTCTGGCAAATGGGTGAAAAAGCCGATTTTGGCAAGGGAAGGGGCCAATATTCGAGTTTTACAAGACGGCCATGACCAAGGCGCGGCTTCTGGTAGCTTTTATTTTGATGACTATGACAAATACGGTTATGTCGTACAGAAATGGGTAGATACCCCATTATTTTCAGGGCAACTACCTACACTCGGTTTATGGATGGTTGGACATCAATGCGCCGGCATGTCTATTCGTGAAGATTGCTATGACATTATTGGTAATGATGCTCACTTTGCAGCACATTATTTTGTCGAGTAATAAGTACCTAGAGGTATTTTAAAAAGCACTTTTTAGGTGCTTTTTTATTATGCTTGATTCGCAATCAAACAGAGCATTTTACGTATATAGCGATAATGAATATTTATTTTTAAAGCTAAATTAGAACAAAAATTCAAAAATATAATGACTTAATATTATGTAATTTAATAATTTTATTCTTATTTCTTCAATTAAAAATCAATATTGGCAAGCTCTTTGCATCTCCTAAAAAGAAAAAAGCCTAGATTTTAAGGGCTCGTGAGAGCCCTGATTTTTTTAAGGAGTGATGCCATGAATGCGATTCCAACTTTAACGCCCGTTGCCATGCCGTGTAACAGCAGTTTTGAAGCAAAAGATTGGGAAATTTTATCTACTCACTGGTATCCCGTCGCACGTACTCAAGATGTCTCTACTGCACCTCAACGAGTCACGCTACTAGACGTCAATATGGCGTTATATAAAACAGAAAGTGGGGAAATTCATCTGGTTCGAGATATTTGCCCACATCGTGGGGTGCCATTAACCAAAGGTTGGGTGGATGGTGAGGTGATTGTCTGTCCTTATCATGGTCTACGCTATAACACCGAAGGGAAATGTACCCAAATACCAGCTCAGCCCGAACTAACTAAAATTTCTGATCGTTTTTCTCTGACCAAATTTCCAGTTGTACAAAGATATGGTCTCATTTGGACCAGTATTCATGGTCGTGATATTGCTAAAGCCAATATTCCTATATTAGATACTTGGGACCACGCAGAGCATCAATCAATTTTACCGCCTTTCGTCGATATTGGTGGTTCTAGTGGACGTCAACTTGAAGGGTTTATCGATGTCGCTCATTTTGCGTGGGTACATCACAATGCCTTTGCGAATCGCGATAATCCCATCGTCCCTAAATATCACACTGAACGTACCGACTATGGCTTAAAAACGGTCTATATCAGCAATGTCAGTAACTATCCTCATGAACTAAAACATCTCGAACCAGAAGGCTTTTTGTGGACGCGCACCTTTGATGTCTATCCACCTTTTTCAGCCGTACTCACGGTCGATTTTCCAGAAGGTGGAGTCTTAAAAATTTTGAATGCCTGTTGTCCTATCTCAAATAATAAAACCCGTTTATTTGTTCCACTCACCCGTAACTTTGACCAAACAGGTGATTTAGAAAAGGTATATGCATTTAATGCCCAAATTTTTGCCGAAGACCAAGACATGGTCGAATCACAAAAACCAGAAGAACTACCGCTTGATCTAATGATGGAAGCACATTTTGAAGCAGACCGTTCATCAACGACTTATCGACGGATTTTGGCTGAATGGGGACTAAGTAAACGTTATACCGTTTAAATATTAGCTAACTGGGGTACAATCAATCGAAAAAAGTGAAAATATAAAGGCTTTCCATGTCATTAATCGCAAATACCACCGTTGTGCGTGGTCGTTTTTTAGATATCCAGCAAACCGTCTCTGAGCCAACAGATATTCCAAATCAAGTGCGTTATTTGGAAGATGGTGTATTGGTTAGTGAACATGGAAAAATCAAATGGTTTGGTGCATGGGAAGACGCTCAGACGCATCTACCTGCTGGGGTTGAGATTCAACATTATCCAGAACAATTGATTGTACCCGGCTTTATTGATACCCATATTCACTTCCCGCAAACCGAAATGGTTGGAGCATATGGTGAACAACTTTTAAGTTGGCTCAATACTTATACTTTCCCAACTGAAATCCAATTTCAGGACAAAGCATATGCAAGTGAAATTGCCCAGTTCTTTGTTCAAGAGCTACTGAAACACGGTACAACCACAGCACTGGTTTTCTGTACAGTTCACCCCGAGTCTGTTGATGCCTTATTTAAAGCCGCAGAACACGTTCAGATGCGTTTAATTGCTGGTAAGGTACTCATGGACCGCCATGCACCTGAAGCGCTTTGTGATACGCCAGAAACAGCTTACAGCGACACCAAAGCACTGATTGAGAAATGGCATGGTAAGGGCCGTGCTCTCTATGCGATTACTCCACGTTTTGCACCAACGTCTACACCTGAACAGTTAGAAAGAGCAGGGCAGTTAAAACAAGAATTTCCAGATGTTTATGTACATACCCATTTAAGTGAAAACAAAGATGAAATCGCTTGGGTGAAATCTTTATTTCCAGAACAAGCAGGCTATTTAGATGTTTATCAACATTATGGCCTGACTGGTAAACGTTCTGTATTTGCTCATTGCGTTCACTTAGAAGATCAAGAATGGCAATGTATGCATGATACACAATCGGCTATTGCATTTTGCCCAACGTCAAACCTGTTCTTAGGCAGTGGTTTATTTCCACTGAAAAAAACTTGGGAAAAACAAGTGAAAGTAGGCTTAGGGACAGATATCGGTGCTGGTACATCATTTAGTTTGCTGCAAACCGTTAACGAGGCTTATAAGGTTCAGCAGTTACAAGGTGATAAACTTTCAGCTTATGAAGCGCTCTATCATGCAACTTTAGGTGGAGCAAAAGCGCTTGATTTACAAGATCAGTTAGGCAACTTCAATGTCGGTAAAGAAGCAGACTTTGTGGTACTGAATCTCAAGCCAACAGCATTACAGGAACTTCGCCAGTCTAAATCCAAATCTGTTGAAGACTCACTGTTTGCATTATTCACTTTAGGTGATGACCGTAATATTGAGGCGACTTATATTTATGGAAACCGTGCTTATCAAAAAGAAACAGCCAAATAAAAAAGTCATTGTTAAGTTTTTGTTATTATTTGGAATATGTGCTCTTGCATTAAAGCGTGATCGACATAATCCGCAAAATGATAAAATTTCACAGCCATCAAAGGGTGCATGAAACGTCATTTTGCTTTAAAATTTTACCATTAACTCAGATTTTCGAGGTGTTGCAGGTCAACACCTTTTTTATTTTTTCTTTTATATCTTGTAGGAATCTGCCATGACTGTTGCAATGAGCATCATGATTTCAACCGAAGAAATTCAAGCAAAAGTCAAAGAGCTCGGCGAGCAAATTAACGCTCACTATGCAAATAGTGATAAAGAATTAGTTCTTATTGGACTACTTCGTGGTTCTGTTATTTTCATGGCAGACTTGTGCCGTACAATTACTAAACCGCATGAACTCGACTTCATGACAGTGTCTAGCTACGGCGGCGGTACGACTTCAAGTCGAGATGTCAAAATCTTAAAAGATCTTGACGGTGAAATTCGCGGTAAAGATGTATTGGTTGTTGAAGATATTATCGACTCAGGCAATACCTTAAGCAAAGTCGTTGAAATGTTGCAAACTCGCGAGCCAAATTCAATCCAACTCTGCACATTAGTGAGTAAACCGTCTCGCCGTGAAATTGATCTTGAAGTGAAATTTTTAGGTTTTGAAGTTGAAGACAGATTCATTGTGGGTTACGGCTTAGACTACGATCAAAAATATCGCCACTTGCCATTTATTGGTGAAATTGGTTTATAAATTTCAGAGAAATAGCACCGCAAGGTGCTATTTTTTTATATAAAGCCTTAGCTTTGAACAAAAAAGACACAAAAAGTCGCAATCTGCTACAGACAAAATAGACAGCTCTACCGCACGATAGAATATGAAGCAAAATCATTAACTTCATCAAAAAAACAACTGGAGAACAAATATGTGGTCACTTATTGTTGCTATTGTAGTTGGTTTCTTTGCTGGCTTAATCGCTCGTGCTTTGCATCCTGGGGATGATAAAGCAGGTTTCATCGTAACGACCTTGATTGGTATTGCAGGTTCACTTCTAGCTACTTATGGTGGTCGTTTACTTGGACTTTACGGCGAAAACTCAGCTGCAGGCTTTATCGCATCCGTGATTGGTGCCATCGTTATTCTTTTTATCTACAACTTGATTGCACGAAAAAGCTAAACTTTAATTCATTTATAAAAAAAGCATCTTATGGTGCTTTTTTTAATTTATTTTAAAGACCTAACTCTTTCCATACGGCCTGAATTTCTTCAGCAGAGCGTGCGCCAACCAGTTTGAAACCATTCGCAAAAATTAGGGTAGGGGTGCCGTTAAAGCCGAGTTTTTTTCCTAATTCCAAATTACGATCAATTGGGTTTGCACAGCTCGCAGCTATTGGTTTAACACCTTGCTGAATCAGTTTTTTCCATGAATAAGATTGATTTGGTGCACACCAAACTTGTCTAGAAACCACAATAGACTGAGGTTTTAAAGGATAGATGAACGTGTAAATAGTCACATCTTTCAGCTTGTCGAGTTCAGGCTCAAGCTGTTTACAATAAGGGCAGTTTGGATCAGAAAATACTGCTAAAACATGCTGTCCATTACCTTTCACCGTTTTAATCGCATCTTTTAAAGGCAGCTGTTTCCAATCAATTGAGTTCTGTCTTAAAACTAGATCTTTGGTTAAGTTCTTTTGGTCTTTTAACCGAATCATAGAGCCTATAAACATATGTTGCCCATCTTCACCAACATAAATGATTTGCTGATCAAGATTAGCGCTATATAACCCAGGCATTTCAGTTTTCTGAATATTGCTAATTTTCAAATTAGGATATTGTTTTTTAATATTTTCCCTAACAGTATCTACATTAGCGAAACTCACACTTGCAGTTAGGCTAAATAATGCCAATATTCCTAATTTTTTAAGCATAAAACTGACTCATAGGTAGGAGAGGAGATCATTTTAATCAGTTCAGCTTTTTAAAACAGAACTGATTACCGAGTTATAACCAAACTTCCACTCATTTATGCCAATGTTTCACGTGGAACATAAATAGATTTTAGAGTATTAATTTCTACAGATATATGCACGATTTCATCATGAATGGATAAAGCATGACGAATCTGATCTGCGGTTAAAGAAATATCATCAGTTTCGAGTGCCAAAATACAAGAAAACTTACCTTTCGCGACTTTCCAGACATGAATATCCGTAATTTCAATGTGTTTAGGAAACTCAGCAATTACTTCACGGATCTCTTCAACTACCGGATGATCCATTTCTGCGTCTAAAAGGGTTTTTCCTGTCTCTTTCATTAATCCCAGAGACCATTTTGCAACCAAAATAGCACCTAAAATTCCTAAAAGTGCGTCTAAAAAATCCCATCCGAAATACTTACCTGCGAAAAGCGCAATAATTGCAAAAACAGAAGTTACTGCATCTGCAACTACATGTAAAAATGCAGCTTTTTGGTTTAAATCGTGGTGATGATGCCCATGATCATGCTCGTGGTGGTGATGGTGGTGGTGATGGTGATGGTGATGGTGATGGTGATGGTGATGGTGATGGTGATGGTGATGGTGCCCATCATCGTGAAGTAACCATGCGCAAATCAAGTTAATGACCAAACCTAAAATTGCAATCGGAATCGCTTCATTATAAAAAATTTCAACTGGATTAAATAAACGTTGTATCGACTGAAACGCCATAAAAATGGCGACAACCATCAACAAAATTGCACTGCTATAACCCGCTAAAATCTCGATTTTCCAAGTTCCGAAACTAAACCGACGATCTTTGGAATAATGACGAGCCGCGCGATAGGCAAAATAGGCTAAACCGAGAGCCAACATATGGGAACTCATATGCCAACCATCAGCCAAAAGTGCCATTGAATTGAAAAACCATCCACCGAATATTTCTAACACCATCATTGATGCCGTTAAAATCGTTGCAATCAAAATACGTTTTTGTGCAAGTGGATTTCCTTCATCAAACTGATGTTGATGATGACGTGATACACTATGATCCTGCATAATATTTAAACCCAATATACTCCCTACCAGTATATTGAATTATACAAGAGAACACAGATGAGTCACATTGGTCAGGATAAAAAAATACTTAATCGTGTAAAACGACTAAAAGGACAAATCAACAGCATTGAGCATGCTGTTGAACAGCCAGATATTTCATGCATAGAAATACTACAACAAGTTGCTGCAATTAAAGGGGCAATAAACGGTTTGATGAGTGAATTGATGGAACAGCATTTACATTATCACGTGCTCAAAGACGCACAAGTTGATCAGAATGAGCTAGATGAGTTTTTAAAGGTTCTAAAAAGATACGGTTAACGAGGTGACTGAATGACACAGCGATGTGCATCATTCAGAATTTTGTAATTATTTTCCAATACAGAATGAACCAAAAATCTTGCCTAATAAGTCATCGGCACTAAAGTCACCAGTAATTTCACCTAAAGCATTTTGGGCAAGACGTAGTGACTCAGCAACCAGTTCACCTGCGTTAAACACAACAAGTTGTTCACGTGCTTCTGAAAGATAGAGCTGCGTGCGCTTCATTGCGTCTAAATGACGTGTTCTTGCAATAAAGGTGTCTTCCTCAGGGTGGAAGCCTGCATGCGCTGTAATCGCGTCTACGAGGCCTTGTACGCCCATCTCTTGTTTTGCAGAAACAGTTATATGACGGAAACCTTGAAAATCACTTATTTCAGCTAATTGACCAGTTAAATCGCATTTATTACCAATTAACATTAAACGACGCGGTTCAATATGTTCCGCAAAATACTCTTGAGCGAGTTTTAATGGGTCATCACCTTGGTTTAAATCATAAACCAGCAATAACAAATCAGCTTGTTCAATTTCTTTGATTGCACGACGAATCCCTTCTTTTTCAACGATGTCACCTGTTTCACGAAGACCCGCAGTATCTGTTAAGGTGATTGGTAGACCATTTAAGCTAATTTTTTCATGTAAAACATCACGAGTTGTACCAGCAATATCTGTCACAATTGCACGCTCAACACCAGCAAGTGCATTTAACAAGCTCGACTTACCCGCATTTGGTTTACCCGCAATAACGACTTGCAAACCTTCACGGAGTAATTGCCCTTGTCGTGCAGAGGTTTGAACGGCATGTACCGACTGCTGAACATCCTCAAGTAAAGCTAAAATTTTGCCATCTGCCAAGAAATCGATTTCTTCTTCAGGAAAATCAATTGCTGCTTCAACATGCAAGCGTAAATGAATCAGTTTTTCTAAAACGGTATTAATTTTTGTTGAAAATGCGCCTTGTAAAGAGCGAACCGCAGAGCGTGCCGCAGCTTGCGAAGTCGCATCAATCAAGTCGGCAATCGCTTCCGCTTGTACCAAGTCCATCTTGCCATTTTCAAAAGCACGCATGGAAAATTCGCCGGCTTTTGCAGCAATTGCACCAAGCTCAAATAGACGTCCAAGCAAGGCATTTTGGATGACTGGACCGCCGTGACCTTGTAGCTCTACAACATCTTCACCTGTAAACGAGTGAGGATTGGGAAAGCATAGAACAATCCCTTCATCCATAATACTGCCATCAGCATCATAAAATTTACGGAAACCCGCCATACGCGCTTCTGGCAAGTTTTTTTGTGTCAGGTTTTGAGCAATTTCATAAGCCTTAGGTCCAGATAGGCGAATCACGCCCACACCACCACGCCCAGGTGGCGTTGCAATTGCGGCAATCGTGGTTTGACTTTGCATATTATTCACCTAAAAACCTAAAATCCAGCCAAAGAAAAATCCGCCTAAGATTACCATCTTAAGCGGATTTATTCAGCAAAAGTTCAACGATTAAGAAGCTGATTCAGTCTTATTGATACGACTTTTCTCAACGCTCTTATTAATAAACGACTGCTGTAAAATAGTAATACTGTTGTTCACAATCCAGTACAGTACAAGACCGGCAGGGAAGAACAACATAAATACCGTGAACATAATCGGCATAATGCGGAACACTTTTGCCTGCATTGGATCAGCGGGTTGCGGGTTCAACATTTGCTGTGCAAACATGGTAGCACCCATGATTAACGGCAAGATGAACCAAGGATCCATTGCTGACAAGTCCTGAATCCAACCTAACCATGGTGCGTGACGTAATTCCACACTTTCCATGAGTACCCAGTACAAAGCAAGGAAAATTGGCATTTGTAGCAACAATGGTAAACAACCTGAAAGTGGATTTACTTGTTCACGCTTGTATAAAGCCATCATTTCTTGCGAGAAGCGCATACGGTCTTCACCGAACTCTTCTTTCATGCGTTGCATTTCTGGTGCAATCACACGCATTTTCGCCATAGAACGATAACTTTTTGAAGATAAAGGCCACAAGATCATCTTCACCATAATGGTAAGCAAGATGATTGACCATCCCCAGTTGCCCACAATGCTATGGAAGAATTGAAGACCTAAGAACAAGAGTTTAGCAATCGGCCATAACCAACCATAATCAACAGTCTGATTTAAACCAACAGCTAAATCTTTTAATTCAGATTGTACTTTCGGACCTGAATAAAGTTTTGCATCCACTTCCATTGAAGTGCCTGCCGGAACATTAATCACTGGTGAGGTAAAACCAATGATATTCATGTGATCAGCAGATTGACGAGATTCAAGCTTAGCTACATAAGGCTGACCATTCGCTTGAGTCAGCTTAAGGTTTCCAGGAATCCAAGCACTTACAAAATAATGCTGAACAATCGCAACCCATCCACCTTTCGCTTCAGTATTTACTTTTTCTTCTGAGAAATTAGCAAATTTAAGCTTGTTGTAATGTGCATCAGGCGTTCCCCAAGCTCCACCTAAGAAAGTTCCTAGAGTGAAAATACCTTGAGAAGATTTACCTGGATCTTCAGAATTATCGCGCTTTAATTGTCCAAACATCTGACCTTGCCAGCTTTGTTGACTACGGTTAATGACTTGATGTTTTACAACAATTGGATATTGACCTTGAGTAAAGGTAAAAGTTTTAATAATTTCAACGCCTTCAGGTGTTTTAAATACCATCGGAACGTTTAAAACTTTTTCAGATTGCCCCTTTTGGTCCTGTACACCTTTAGCATCAGCCAAAGTATATGATGTCTTTTCAACAGCATATAATGGACGACCACCACGACTACTATCTGGTCCATTCAAACCAATTAAGCCAGATTGAGCAACATATGTACGCTTGGCATCATTTTCAAGCATAACAAAAGGTTGATCGCTGTCTTTGCTTTTGTCGTGTGAGAGTAATTCAATACGAACAATATCACCACCTTTTGAATTGATCCAAATATGGTAAAGGTCAGTTTGTACTGAAATAAGCTGTTGATTCACAGGTGCAGTTGCATCTGTGGTTTGTGACTGCGCAATATTTGCTTGTGGCACATCGGAAGCCACTGTTGCATTTTTAGCATTTGGCAAATCAGCAGATACTTCATGCGAACTTACAGCTGCCGCTTGTTGTTGCGGAGCAGTTGCAGCATTTCCATAATCTTTTTGCCAAGCCAAAATGAGCAAATATGCGGTGACAAACATGGCCCCGAGAATTGCAAACCTGGCCCATTGTTGCATATCTATTACCCCAAATGGTTAGAGAGATTTTGCTTCAGTAAACGATCACGAAAGGGTACAGCAACATGATGCGTTTGAGAATCTATTTGATGAAACGAAATAAAACGAATTGCTTTTGGCGGTACCGGATCATATCCAGATCCTCCCCACGGATGACAACGACATATCCGTTTAGAAGATAACCAAACGCCTTTTATCGCACCATGAGTTTGCAATGCTTCTATCGCATATTGGGAACAAGTCGGGATATAACGACAACGGGGTCCAAGAAGCGGACTAATCGCAATTTGATACAGTCGAATCAACCAACGTAGAAAACGGACCATTGGCTATCTCTTAATTCTGCGAGGTTGTGCCAACTTTAGAATGTTTTTTTGCTAAGCGCTGTAATTTTTGCCAAGCAAAGTCTAATTGTTGATATAGCTCAGCATTCGTAATCGTTTCTATACCAACTTTCGGCATCACCACAACATCTATGTCTGATCCAAAATTCGGCTGATGTAGACGAAAGCTCTCACGAGCAAGACGTTTTATTCGATTTCTTTCATGCGCTCGGCGCACTTTTTTCTTAGCAACAACAATACCCAAACGGCTTTTAGGCTGTTCGGTTAATTTTGCAAGAAATAAAAAATGGGGTTGATGCACTTTAAAAAGCGCACCATCAAATACACTTTTATAATCTGCAGCACAGCGTATTCGCACGTCTGTGCTAAAACTGTAAAGTGTCATCACACCCAAGTCTGGTCAGCGTAACAGTATTAAACAGTTAAGCTATGACGACCTTTTGCACGACGACGAGCTAATACTTGACGACCAGCTTTAGTTGCCATACGAGCACGGAAACCATGAACGCGTTTACGCTTTAATTCAGATGGTTGGAAAGTACGTTTCATATTGAAACTCCCAAAAATGATCTTTCTATAAAGGTCCGCGATTTTATTGTGCAATGTTTACGCTGTCAATGAAAAACCAAGAAAGTTTTGTATTTAACCCAAATTTTTAATCTCTTCTCTTCTTTTTATCACGGTCATAATTCAGTGCAATATATAGCTTTAAAAGTTATACACAAAGTAATTGTCTATTTTTATTAGAACTTTTAATATATACACACCTTATATACATATTTATCAACAAAACAAGATACCATCTTGGTTTGGATTTGCTGTATTTGAATTTAAATTCATATTTTGCAGTTATCCACAAAAGATCTCCACCCTATTAAATAAATTCAAATTTAGAAATTTAAATTTATTCTTATTAGGGATAACTTTTTCTGTGGATTTCGCACTTTTAAATTTAAAAAACATATATTTGAGTTGTTGATAACTCTGTTTTTACTATATTTATGGATTGTGGATAAGTTTATGTGTTAATTTATCCACAGCTTGTGCAAAAAGTTATACACAAGCCATTTTGAATTTAAATTCATTCACAAGAGATTTCTTTTTAGACAAAATCAACTGAAATCGTCATGACAGATGTGGATAACTTGGTTAGAATGGCGACCCCTTCTCATCAGGAAGGGTTAATCTTTAGATTATTTGAATTTAAAAACGCAGAAATAGGGGATACACATGCTTTGGACAGACTGCTTAACTCGCTTGCGACAAGAGCTCTCTGATAACGTCTTTGCGATGTGGATTCGCCCATTAGTTGCTGAAGAAGTAGAAGGGACACTGCGTCTTTATGCACCTAATCCTTATTGGACGCGTTACATTCAAGAGAACCATCTAGAATTAATTTCTATATTGGCCGAACAGTTATCAGAAGGGCGAGTACGTCAGGTTGAGATTTTAGTTGATTCTCGTCCTGGTAGTATTTTGTCATCAGGTGAGCAGCCAGCAACTACAACTGCTGCTTTGCAAACTGCGTCCCAACAAAGTATTAAAGTAAAAAAAGAACCAGATTCTATTTCCAGTTCACCTACTACTAATAGTGTAGTGAACCCAAAAACACCGAAAAAGAAACTATTAAACCCCCAATTTACTTTTTCTTTATTTGTTGAAGGCCGTTCGAACCAGATGGCTGCTGAAACATGTAGAAAGGTATTAACACAATTAGGTGCTTCACAGCATAACCCTTTATTCTTATATGGTCCGACAGGATTGGGTAAGACTCACTTGATGCAGGCAGTTGGTAATGCTTTATTGCAAGCCAAGCCTAATGCACGGGTGATGTATATGACCTCTGAGAGCTTCGTTCAGGATTTTGTAAGTTCTTTGCAAAAAGGCAAAGTTGAAGAATTTAAGAAAAATTGCCGTTCTTTAGATTTATTGTTGGTCGATGATATTCATCTTTTAGCAGGTAAAGAAGCAAGTTTGGTTGAATTCTTCTATACATTCAATGCATTACTTGATGAATCTAAACAGATTATTTTAACTTCAGATCGTTATCCAAAAGAATTGACCGAGTTAGACCCGCGTTTGGTTTCTCGCTTTTCTTGGGGTCTTTCAGTAGGCGTTGAACCGCCAGATATTGAAACTCGTATCGAAATTCTATTGAAAAAAGCCGAAAATAGCGGCGTTGATTTACCTCGAAATTGCGCATTATTTATTGCACAACAAGTAGTTGCCAACGTACGTGAACTTGAAGGCGCACTCAATAAAGTCGTCGCAATTTCTCGTTTTAAAGGTGCACCAATTGATCTTGATGTTGTCCGAGAGTCTTTAAAAGATGTGTTGGCAATCCGTGCGCGTACAATTAGTGTAGAAAATATCCAACGTGTGGTGAGTGAATATTTCCGTATTCCTTTAAAAGAATTGGTAGGACCAAAGCGGACTCGAATCTATGCGCGACCACGTCAGTTAGCAATGGGACTTGCTCGTGAGTTAACTGGTGATAGTTTTCCCGAAATTGGAATGGCTTTTGGTGGACGTGACCACAGTACAGTCATGCATGCTTGCGAAAAAGTAGTAAGTCTACGTGAAGAAGATCCGATTTTTGACGAAGATTATAAAAATCTACTGCGTCTACTCCAGAGTTAATGAAATGATAAGACGTTGTTGCAAAGTCTACGTAAGTGCAGCATAGTACACAGCTAAAAAATGAAATATTTGCTCCAAGTTGCTAGAGGAATGAATCGTGCGTTTGAAAATCGCTAAAGAAAGCTTACTCAATGTTTTATCGCATGTTGTCGGTGCGGTAGAACGTCGTCATACATTGAATATTCTTTCAAACGTCAAAATTCAGACTAATGCTCAGGCACTCACCATTACCGGTTCTGATTTAGAAGTCGAGCTGGTTGCCAGTACTGTTTTAACAGAAGGGGCATGCATTGAAGCAGGTGAAACAACTGTTCCTGCTCGTAAGTTGATGGAAATTTGTAAATCATTGCCTATAGCTGCATTGATTGACTTACAAATTACAGAAGATCAAAGATGTATTTTAAAATCTGGTAATAGCCGTTTTGTATTAGGTACTTTACCGGCAGAAGATTATCCATTATTGACCACTGAAAATAGTCAAGGTACACAAGTAAAGGTCACTCAACGTGAGTTAAAGCGTTTATTTGAAAAAACGGCTTTTGCTATGGCCGTACAAGATGTACGTTTCTATTTAACGGGTACTTTATTAGAAATTGATGAAAATCAATTACGTGCAGTAACAACAGATGGTCACCGTTTAGCACTTTGTGAAATTACTGCTTCTTCTACATCATCTCAATTGGTCCAAGCAATTGTGCCTCGTAAAGCTGTTGGTGAATTACAGCGTTTACTTAGCATTGAAGATGAACAATTAACGTTGCTGATTGGTCGCGAATTGTTAAATGTCACAATTAATACGCCAAGCCGTGACAAAGAGCAGGGCGATATCACTGTTCGCTTTACTACAAAGTTGATTGATGGAAAATTCCCTGATTATCGTCGTGTAATTCCACGTGGTGGCGATAAACATGTGTTAATTAGCCATGATGTGTTCAAACAATCATTACAACGTGTCGCAATTTTGAGTAATGAGAAATTACGTGGTGTTTTCTTGAATTTTAATCAAGATTCTTTACAGCTACGTGCAAATAACCCTGAACAAGACGAAGCGATTGAAGATTTAGCGATTCAGTATCAAAACATACCGCTTGAAATGTCATTTAATGCACAATATTTGCTGGATGTTTTAGGTGTGCTTGATGGTGATGATGTAAATATGAGCATGACTGAGGCAAATCAATCTGTATTGGTTCAAGATCCGGCACATCCTGATCAAACCTATGTCGTTATGCCGATGCGTGTATAATCTGGCTATCTAATATGCATCTTACGCGTTTAAATATTGAACGTGTGCGTAATTTAAAAACGGTTGCACTCCAAGGGTTGCAACCGTTTAATGTATTTTATGGCGCTAACGGTTCAGGAAAAACTTCAATACTGGAAGCAATCCATTTGCTTGCAACAGGGCGGTCGTTCCGTACCCATATACCTAAAAATTATATTCAATACTCTGCTGAAGATGCGATTGTTTTCGCGCAATCTGCAACTGAAAAAATTGGCATGCAAAAGTTGGCCTCTGGTGAGCAGTTGATGAAGGTCAATGGCGATACAGTGGCTACACAAGGACAACTCGCTAAACTGCTTCCTTTGCAGCATATTGATCCACAAAGTACAGATATTATTGACCATGGGGCGAAACCTCGGCGCCAGCTTTTAGATTGGCTGATGTTCCACGTGGAACCTGAGTTTTATTTTGCTTGGCAATATTATTCTCGTGCATTAAAGCAGCGTAATACTTTACTTAAAACCAGACGGAATATTTCTCTAGCGGATTTAGAGCCGTGGAATAAAATGTTGAGTGATTATGGTGAAATTTTACACTCTCAGCGTTTAAGTATTGTGGAACAATGGAATGTCTTTTTTCAAAATGATTTAAGTCAATTGCTACCTGATCTAGAGATTGAACTGGAATATAGTCCCGGTTTTCATACAGAGCAGGGACTCATGCAAGACTTGCTGAATCAACACCAGAAAGACATCGAACGACGCTATACCGAGTATGGCCCACATCGTGCAGATTTGCGCTTAAAAACCCCGTTTGGACATGCTGATGTAGTTTTATCAAGAGGTCAGAAAAAACTCTTGATTATTGCCTTAAAACTGTCACAAATTGCAATGTTACATGCGAGTAATAAGGAAACTGTGGTATTATTAGATGATCTGACAGCAGAATTAGACTTAACCGCACAACAACGTTTAATTGAACGATTAAGCCAACTTGGTAGCCAGGTTTTTATGACAACTTTAGATCATGCATCGGTAAAAAAACACTTACATGATCTGTCTATTTCATATCAATTATTCAATGTTGAATCCGGTCAAGTTAGTCTTGCTTCACCATAATTTTTTGATGTTACCCATCTTTGAATAAACCTATATTTGCTAGGGAGAAACCATGAGTTCAGAGTCTCAATCAGCCTCTCAAACAGAACAAACCAATGAAAAGGCTTATGATTCCTCTAGTATTAAAGTATTACGTGGATTAGATGCAGTTCGTAAACGTCCGGGTATGTATATTGGGGATACAGACGACGGTACCGGTTTACACCATATGGTATTCGAGGTTGTCGATAACGCAATCGATGAAGCTTTAGCTGGGCATTGTGACGAAATTATTGTCACGATTCACGAAGATGAATCGGTAAGTGTTTCTGATAATGGCCGTGGTATTCCAACAGATATCCACCCTGAAGAAGGGGTGTCTGCAGCGGAAGTAATTCTTACGATCTTGCACGCAGGCGGTAAGTTTGACGATAACAGCTATAAAGTTTCAGGTGGTTTGCACGGCGTAGGCGTTTCAGTTGTAAATGCGCTTTCAAGTAAATTGCATTTAATTATTAATCGCGCTGGCCAAGTGCACGAACAAGAGTATCACCACGGTGATCCGCAATATCCATTACGTGTGATTGGTGAAACGGATAGCAGTGGTACAACTGTACGTTTTTGGCCAAGTGAATTAACTTTTAGTCAAACCATTTTTAACGTTGAAATTTTAGCGCGTCGTTTACGAGAGCTTTCATTTTTAAACGCGGGCGTGCGTATTGTTTTACGTGATGAACGTATTAACCTTGAGCACGTATATGACTACGAAGGTGGTTTATCTGAGTTTGTAAAATACATTAACGAAGGTAAAACTCATCTAAACGAGATTTTCCATTTCACTGCTGATACAGAAAACGGTATTGGTGTAGAAGTTGCATTACAGTGGAATGAAAGTTATCAAGAAAACGTGCGTTGTTTTACCAACAATATTCCTCAAAAGGATGGCGGTACTCATTTAGCAGGTTTCCGTGCAGCTTTAACGCGTGGTCTTAACCAATATCTTGAAAATGAAAATATTCTCAAGAAAGAAAAAGTCAATGTGACAGGCGATGATGCACGTGAAGGTTTAACCGCGATTATTTCGGTAAAAGTACCTGATCCGAAATTCTCTTCTCAAACTAAAGAAAAACTAGTATCGAGTGAAGTAAAACCAGCGGTTGAGCAAGCAATGAACAAAGAGTTCTCTGCTTACTTACTTGAAAATCCGCAAGCTGCAAAATCGATTGCCGGTAAAATTATTGATGCTGCGCGTGCACGTGATGCTGCACGTAAGGCGCGTGAAATGACACGTCGTAAGAGTGCACTTGATATTGCAGGTTTACCAGGTAAATTGGCTGACTGTCAGGAAAAAGACCCAGCACTTTCTGAATTATATCTAGTCGAGGGTGACTCTGCTGGTGGTAGTGCTAAACAAGGTCGTAATCGTAAAATGCAGGCTATTTTACCGTTGAAAGGTAAAATCCTGAACGTTGAACGTGCACGCTTTGACAAAATGATTTCTAGTCAGGAAGTGGGTACTTTAATCACTGCACTTGGCTGTGGTATTGGTCGTGAAGAATATAACCCTGATAAGCTTCGCTATCATAAAATCATTATCATGACCGATGCCGACGTCGATGGTTCGCACATCCGTACCTTGTTGTTAACGTTCTTCTTCCGTCAAATGCCAGAATTGGTTGAGCGTGGGCATATTTATATTGCTCAGCCACCTTTGTATAAATTGAAGAAAGGTAAGCAAGAACAATACATCAAAGATAATGATGCATTGGAAACTTATCTCATCTCAAATGCAATTGATGAGCTATCTCTACATACCAATGCTGAAGCACCTGCAATTACTGGTGAAGCACTGGCGAAAGTGATTCAAGACTATCAAGTTTCACAAAAGAGCTTACAGCGCTTAACTTTACGTTATCCAGCTAGCTTATTGGATGCTTTACTTGAAGTAGAAGTATTCAAGAGTGATCAAAACCATGATGAAGCTTATGTACAACAATGGGCAGATCAGGTACGCGATATCATTACCAGATTACAGCCAAGTTTACGTGCAGAAATCTCTTTAGAGGCATTTGAGCGTGAAAATGCTCAAGGTGAAAAATCTGCGCATTATTGGCCGCGTATTACTGTCTATGTTCATAATCTGCCGCATGCGTATTTGCTTGATGCAGCTTTATTGAATTCAGCTGAATATGCACGTTTACTCAAAAACTCGAAGAGTTGGTTCACTTTACTTGAAGACGGTGCTTTTTTACAAAAAGGTGATCGCCGTATTCAAGTGGCTAACTTCCATCAAGTTTGGCAACATATTTTGCAAGATTCACGCCGCGGTATGATGATCCAACGCTATAAAGGTCTTGGAGAGATGAATGCTGAACAGCTGTGGGAAACAACAATGGACCCTGAAAACCGTAATATGTTGCAGGTGACAATTGATGATGCGATTGAAGCAGATCGTATGTTCTCTTGCTTAATGGGTGATGATGTTGAACCACGTCGTGCATTCATCGAAGAGAATGCTTTAAATGCGGATATTGATGCTTAATTCATAACATGATTCTAAATCAGTCTAGGGAGAGAATGATGAGTCAGAAATTATTAGCTAGCCTATTAATTTCATGTGTGTTTTTAGGAAGTTCTGCTGTTTGGGCGGCAGACCTAGAAACGAATATGAAAACTTTAGCGAAGAGTACTAAAGCATTTGCTGAAGCGAAAGATGCTGATAACGCGAAAAAACAGCTTGTTGTAATGCGTGAAGCAGCAGTTTCTTCTAAGCAATATTTGCCGCATAAACTCGAAGGTTTGCCATCAGAAAATGTAAAGGTAAAAGAGTACCAAGCTGGTTTAGATCAGCTTGTTGCCGAAATTGATAAAGTAACTGTTTTAGTTGAGCAAGGACAATTAGATCAAGCCAAAACTGAAGCAATTAATTTAGTCAAAATACGAAATGAAAATCATAAAAAATTTAGGTAATTGATTTTTTATGGTAAAGGGCTAATCATCATTAGCCCTTTTTTGTATCCGAAAAAAGTATTTTGTTTAACAAGTAAACTATTCGAAGTTATATTCTCTATGCGGTACTTACTAATAACAATAGGAAATATAATTATGAAAAAAATACAAAAACTCTTATGTATTGGAATCATATTTTTTAATTGTTTATTTCAACTGCATGCTGCCATAGCCCCCACCTTTTATGGAAAATTAGTATTTCATCGTTATAGTGATTATGAGGCATGGGACAGTAAGCTTTATCTTTATAACTTCACAACACAGCAGACCACATTACTCGGCGCAAATTGGAAAATTGACCATATGATGAATGGCCATTTCTCTCCAGATGGAAAATGGTTAACGTTTATGGGAGTGAATTCTGGACAGCATTATGGCGATGCATGGGATGTGTATGTTTGGAAAGTCGGAAGCACTGAGTTACCCATTAACCTAACTCAGGGCAATAATAAGCGCGATGAAGACCCTAAATTTATAGATAACCAGCGTATTATTTTTAAACAAAATGGCGATCTAAAAATTATTAAAATGACGGATCGGACGATGACTTCTGTGACTCAAAATGGTTGGGATATAGAAGAATCGATGCCTTATCCGATGGTGAATACCACTCAAATTTTGTATGCAAAAGGTGCTGGAAATAATTCTAGAATTTTTAGTATTGATCAGTCGGGTGCTTATGATACACAACTGACCAATATCGCTTCATATTATCCAGTATGGTGGCAAGGAAGTCGGTTCTTATATGTGTGCTGGTATAGCCCAACAAATCCTCATGACCAGATCTATATTTATGATATGGCTAATAAACAAACTACACGTTTGCCATTTAACAACACTAATTATGATACTTCCGATCCAGCTCCTTTAGATCAGCGTTACATGGTGGTATCTCTTGCAGGACAAACAGGGAGTCGAGGCGGATACGATTTATATATTGCTGACAGCTTATCAAGCAGTGTTTGGCCTTTACCGATCAATACCAATTTAAATGAATTAGGGGCTTTTTATACGCCTTACTAATCAATAAAAAAGCCGATTAAGAAATCGGCTTTTTTATTTTAGAAAATGGATTAATCAAAAGAAGCTTCCATTTCTTCTAATTCCATCATGAGTTCCAAAAGCTGCTCTTCGTGTTGCTCAAGTTTAGCTTTCAGCTCTGTCTGCTCATTCATAAGTTTGAGTAGATCATCCTTACGTGCAGCCTCATATAAAGATGTGTCTGCTAAGGATTCTTCAATTTTGGCAAGCTGCGGTTGTAGCTTTTCAATTTGAGACTCAACTTTTTCAATATTTTTACGAATAGGTCGAGTCTGTTCACGACGGCGAGCTGCTTCTTTACGCTGTGCTTCTTTATCAACTTTAGCAGGCGCTGGAGCGGCAGAGGAAGAGTTGTTCTGTGCGACAGCAGTCTGAGCATTGATTTGTTGCTGACGGGCTTCACGTAGCCATTTAGCATAGTCCTGTAAATCACCCTCGAACTCAGTACATTTACCGCCGTGTACTAAAAGAAGCTCATCACATACACTTGCAATAAGTTGACGTTCGTGGGAAACCAGAACAACTGCACCTTCAAAATCTTGTAATGCCATGCTCAGTGCATGACGCATATCAAGATCTAAATGGTTTGTTGGTTCATCGAGAATTAAAACATTTGGACGCTGCCATACAATGAGTGCTAGGGCTAAACGAGCGCGTTCTCCACCAGAAAAGCTTTCACATGGTGTATCCATGCGTTCACCACTAAAGCCAAAACTACCTAAGAATGAA
This sequence comes from Acinetobacter sp. 1294243, assembly GCF_000588015.1. NCBI lineage: Bacteria > Pseudomonadati > Pseudomonadota > Gammaproteobacteria > Moraxellales > Moraxellaceae > Acinetobacter > Acinetobacter sp. 1294243. The sequence goes on along the minus strand of NZ_JFXG01000022.1, from coordinate 10,018 downwards.
CGTAAAGTGGCTTCACTAATTTGTTTATCTGCTATACGTGCAAGCTGTAGCATTGGGCTAGCGTGACCATCTAAAGCATCCATCTGGTGCTGCGCAAAGTAACCGATATTAAGCAGCTCGGAAGCTTTACGTTCACCTGCCAAGAGTGGTAAATCACCTACCAAGCTCTTAATCAATGTTGACTTACCTGCGCCGTTCATACCCAGTAAACCAATACGTGAGTTTGGTGTAATTTGTAATCTGATTTTTTCGGCTATTTGCTTATCACCATAACCAATGCTGGCGTTGTCTAAAGTCAGCAAAGGTGAACTCATTTTAGTTGGTTCACGGAAACTAAAAGTAAACGGCGTATCTATATGGGCTGGTGCAAGTTGCTGCATGCGCTCAAGTTGTTTAATACGACTTTGTGCCTGACGAGCTTTAGTCGCTTTTGCTTTAAAACGGTCAATAAACTTTTGTAGATGAGCACGTGTTTCTTGCTGCTTCTCAAAAGCTTGCTGTTGCTGGGCAAGACGTTCACTACGTGTGGTTTCAAACGTAGAGTAGTTTCCGGTGTAAAGCGTGAGTTCTTGATTTTCAATGTGAAGAATATGATCTGTAATCGCATCTAAAAAGTCGCGGTCATGCGAAATTAGAATGAGTGTACCTTCATAGGCTTTAAGCCAATCTTCTAACCACAGAATTGCATCCAAATCTAAGTGGTTTGTTGGTTCATCCAGTAAGAGTAGATCAGAACGACTCATCAATGTACGCGCCAAATTTAAACGCATACGCCATCCCCCTGAGAAGCTCTCAACGTTCAAACGTAATTGATTTTCTAGAAAGCCAAGACCTGCCATGAGCTGCGCAGCTTTAGAGGGCGCTGAATAACCATGAATTTCATCAAAGCGGCCATGCAATTTAGCCAGTTCAAAATCAGTCAGTTGATCTGGTTGAGCAAGCTTATTTTGAATATCCCAAAACTCTTCATCACCTGAAAGAACAAAATCAATTGCAGGCATATCTAGGGCTTTCACTTCTTGGGCCATATGCGCCACGGTCCAGCCTGTCGGACGAGTAAGTGAACCTTCATCTGCACCTAAACTTCCAAGTAGTGCAGCAAATAAGGTCGATTTACCCGCGCCATTTACACCAGTAAGACCAATCTTCCAACCTGGGTGTAATTGCATAGACGCTTTTTGAAATAAAACACGTCCACCGCGGCGTAAAGAAACTTGGTCAAATTGAATCATCTTATTGTATCGAGGTGAGTTAGGGATGCTGTATTTTAAAGAGAACTGCCGATGAAAACAAAACTTTCCGGATTTTAGTGAGCAGGTATTAATAATTAGATATATCAAGACATCCTAAATTTCGCTATTCATCCGAAATTTTCAAAATATTGAATAAGATAGAATACTTTTAAAAAAATATGGCTAAAATAAAAACAGTTTGAAATTTGGTTGATTAATGAGCTACTAATAAAACTAGACTAAGGAAAGTCAAATGAAAAAAAGATTGGGGATAATTGGTGCAGTATTTTGCTGTGCTGTGGGGACAGTACATGCTGGGCAAAGTGTCTGTGTGTTTGATTTATTAGGAAAGTCAGGTGAATCCTATAAAATGATGGAAGAGTGGGCGCTTGCAGCGAAAGAATGGCAAGCAGATATCACTTTAATTCCATTTCAAGATGAAGGCTTAGTTGACCGTAGACTGCGTGAAGGAAAATGTGACGCCGCTTATCTGACCTCCATGCGGGCGCGAAATTATAATAAATTTGCAGGTTCAATTGATGCGATTGGAGGGGTAACCAGTAATGCAATCGCCCAAAAAGCTATTAGTTATGTTTTAGATAAGCGTAATAAACATCGCATGGTGACTACACAAACTGGAACCAATTACGAGGTCGTTGGTATTGTTCAGATTGGATTGGCTTATTTATTTGTAAGAGATAAAAACCTCAACTCAATTGAAAAAGTACGTGGGACTAAGTTTGCTATTTTGCAATATGACGCAGCACAAAAAATTATGGTGGAAAGCGTTGGCGCTCAGCCCATTCCTTCAGAAATTATCGATTTTGTGAAAAAGTTTAATAGTGGCCAAGTCGATGCAATTGCGGCACCAGCCTATGCTTATAAACCTTTAGAGATTGGTAAAGGGGTCGGTGTGAAAGGGGCAATGTTTACTTTCCCCGTAGTTAACGTTACGGGTGATTTAATTGCCCGAAGTGATAAGTTCCCCACAGATTTCGGTATAAAGTCACGTGCTTGGTTTATACAAAAATTACCTCAGAATTTTGCCATGATAAAGCGGCTAGAAATGGGTGTACCCTCAAAAATTAAAATTAATTTTTCAGCAGAAGACAAAACTAAATATCAAAAAATTTTACGTGAAGGTCGCCTCAGCTTAACAAAACAAGGTGTATACGATGCAACAATGATGAGTGTGCTAAAGCGTGCCCGCTGTACAGTTGAACGGACAAATTTTGAATGTACGCTTAATGGAGAGTAGTTTATTTTTTAAACACAAAAACGCTACATATATTTCAAAGCTGAATATGGGTATGAAAATTATGAATATAAAAAATAACTTACGGAAAATTAGCGATTTTTCCTTTTAATAAATAATTTAAAACCAACAAACAATGGTTCAATGAGATAAAAATATTTGAGTAAAAGCTCTATTTTTTTCTAAAAAACATGATTAATATCTGTGTTTGAAAGGAAACTTCAAACAAAAAATCTGTTCCGTGGAAGGATGAAGAAAATGAAAAAAATCGTACTTGCTATGGCTGCCGCTTCTGTTGTTGGTTTTTCTGCTTCAGCGCAAGCAGCGAGTACCGTATGTGTATTCGACCTCTTAGGAAAAGCAGGCGACTCATATAAAATGATGGAAGAATGGGCTCTTGCTGCAAAAGGCTGGGGTACTGAAATTAACTTAGTTCCTCGTCAGGACGAGGCTGTTGCCGATAATGATTTTAAAGCGGGTAAATGTGATGCTGTAGCAATGACAGCAATGCGTGCACGCCAATATAACAAATTCGCAGGATCTATCGACTCACTCGGTGGTGTTCCAAACAACCAAATCGCTCAACGTGCAATTACTTATGTATTAGATGCGCGTAATGCAGCAAAAATGACCACGAATATGGGTGGTAAAAAATACGAAGTTGCTGGTATTTCTCCGCTAGGTTCAGCATTCATTTTCGTACGCGACAAAAACATCAACTCTGTTGAAAAAGCTGCGGGTAAAAAATTCGCTGTACTTGGCTATGACGATGCACAAAAAATTATGGTGCAACGTGTAGGAGCTCAAGCAGTTCTTTCTGATATCTCAAACTTTGCTGCTAAATTTAACAATGGTCAGGTAGATATGGTAGGTGCACCTGCTTATGCTTACAAACCATTAGAGTTAAATAAAGGTTTAGGCGCAAACGGTGTAATGTGGAACTTCCCTGTATTACACGTTACAGCAGATCTAGTATTACGTTCTGATAAATTCCCAGCTGGTTTTGGTCAAAAATCTCGTGACTGGTTTGTTAAACAGTTACCTAAGAGCTTTGCAATGATCAACCGTTTAGAAGCGCAAATTCCTGGCAAATACAAAATGAACTTAAGTGCAGAAGACAAACTTAAGTATCAAAAAATGTTGCGTGATGGCCGTATGGACTTAACTAAACGCGGTGTTTACGATGCAGGAATGATGTCTGTACTCAAAAAAGCACGTTGTTCTGTAGACAAGGCTAACTTTGAATGTTCAATGCCTGGTGAATAATCCTAATTTCTTTCAGAAAGCCTAGACTGAGTTCTAGGCTTTTTGTTTTATATGCGCTGTCAGTTCTGCCATTGTGGATAAATAGAAAGACGTTAAGCTAAATTTAGATAAAAACTTCATAAGGAAACATGAAGGTATAAAAATGGATCAAGGACTTGAGTGATTAAAATAATTGCTAATAGATAGATCAATCGCTATCTATTTTTCAGGGAAATAAAATCATAAAAGTAAAAACGGTCTATACAAATATTCCATCATGATTTTTATATGAAGCCTATCCGATTCATACCTGATGGTGTGAAATTTCTTGGTATCGAAAAACAAAAACTCCACAAGGAAAGGAAAAAGAATATGCAATTTTCCAAAACGCTATTACTTGCGATGGGACTTACCACAGTTTCTTTTGCAGCCGAGGCTAAACAAACAGTATGTGTTTTTGACTTCGTTGGAAAAAATGGCGACGTTTATGCGCTGATGAAGGATTATCAACTTGCCGCTAAAAACTGGGGAGCTGATATCGAGCTTAAAGTAAACCAGAATGAAGCCGTGATTGCTGAAGATTTTAAAGCGGGTAAATGTGATGGCATTAGCGTGTCAGGGATGCGTGGTCGCCAATTTAACTCATTTACTGGATCATTAGATGCAATTGGGGCCATTCCTGATCTCAAGCTTGCTGTAAAAGTGATGCAAGGTTTAGCGAGTCCGACTTTTAGTAAATATATGGTTAATGGTCGCTATGAGGTGGTCGGTGTTATTCCGGTTGGTGATGCTTACCTTTTGGTAAATGACCGTAGCATCAATACAGTAGCGAAAGCTGCAGGTAAGAAAATTGCTGTGCTTGATTATGATGAAGCACAAAAAATTATGGTTCAGCAGGTCGGGGCACAGGCGGTTAGTGCTGACGTAACAAATTTCGGTGCGAAATTTAATAACCATCAAGTTGATATTATTGGTGCGCCAGCAGCAGCATTTAAACCTTTGGAACTACAAAAAGGTTTAGGTACAAAAGGTGCGATCGTGAATTATCCAATCTTACAGGTCACAGGAAATATTATTATCCGACCTGATAAGTTCCCAGCTGGTTTTGGCCAAAAATCTAGGGAATGGGTTTCAGGTCAGCTACCACGTGCTTTTACCATCTTGGGTAAAATGAAAGCTGATATTCCACAAAAATACTGGATGGATGTCCCAGCAGCCGATAAACCGGGCTACCAAAAGCTCATGCGTGAGTCTCGAATTAACCTTACACAACGTGGTGTATATGATAAACGCATGATGAAACTACTATGGCAATTCCGTTGCAAGCAAGATGCTAAGAACTTCGAATGTGGCTTACAGGATGAGAATTACAAATAATCTTGATAAAAATACTCAAGATTCGCTTTAAACTTCGAAGACAGACCCTATATTGATTATGCTATACTCAATATAGGGTCTTTTTTATTTTGAAAGGCACAGCAAAATCCGAGGAACAATCATCATGAATGCCCAAGCTCTAGTTTTGACAGATAATGCTGCCAATAAGGTACGCCAACTCCGTGATAGTGAAGGGAATGACGATCTCATGTTACGTGTATATGTAACAGGAGGCGGGTGTTCAGGGTTTTCGTATGGCTTTAATTTTGCTGAAAGCGTAAATGAAGATGATGCAGAATTCGTAAATGGCGATGTGAAAATGCTGGTTGACTCATTAAGCTACCAATACCTTATTGGTTCAGTAGTTGACTATGTAGAAGGTCTTGAGGGTTCACGTTTTATCGTACAAAACCCGAATGCAACAACAACATGTGGTTGTGGTTCTTCATTCTCGATTTAAAAGAATTTTAAAATTTAAAAAACCTCTCAAAATAGAGAGGTTTTTTTATTGATCAGATCATTATATTTTACGGACAGATTCTAAAAAGTATTGTACCAGTTCAGGTGCATTCTGATATGGAATCCAATGCGATGCATCCATAAAAACTGCTTCATAACTATTTTTAAAATAACGTGAGTTTAGCTCCGCACTTTTTTCTGTAACGGCAATATCATGTTTACCCCAAATAAAAAGAGTTGGAACATCTATGGCTTTAAATGGATTTTGAGGTTTGTTCCAAAAAAAGCCACGATACCAATTCAACGCCGTAGTTAATCTATTTTCTTTTATAAACTCAGTCTCGAATATAGCAATTTGCTGTTCAGTCATGCCTGATGACTTTAGAAACTTACGACCCAATTTAGGTATCTTTTTAAATAAAAGTTCTGGCAGGACTGGTAGCTGAAAAATTGCAAAATAATAAGATTTAAAAAGTTGTCTGCTGCTTAAACAAGCTTTTAAAAAAGCAGCTTGATGGGGCACAGAAACTAAAGTGAGATGCTGAATATATTGTGGATACTTCATAGCAATGCCCGAAGCGATTGCCGAGCCCCAGTCATGCCCAATTAAATAAACTGGTTGGCTAAGCTGCTCAATGAAACTTGCCACATCTTCTACAAGTTCACTCAATGAATATTGAAATCGGCTTTGAGGCCTAGCACTTAAACTATAACCACGTTGATGAATCGCAAGCGTTCTAAATTGATGCTGATGCAATAATGCAGAGGTTTGCTCCCAACTATGAGCAGTTTCTGGAAAACCATGCAATAAAACAACGAGTGGACCATCTATAGGGCCTGAATCAATCACATCGAATGTCCAAGCCCCGCGTGTATATTGATGAATACGTTTGGTCAGATCCATACAAACATGCCTTAAATTATTTTTATCGGCATTTATCATGAGTTTTTATGCTCATTTACATAACAGCATTTCGGGTCAGTAAATGTGCTATGAGGTCGAATCTAACCAAACAAATCAATAAATAGTTTTATACTGCAGTGATCGTACCTAGGATTCTGAAATCCGAAGCGCCTGTGACTGCTGGCAAATTTCCACTTAAACCATCTACAAAGCGCATTGCTAACCATGCAAATTCTGTAGCCTCGACCCAAGTAGGGGAAAGTCCTAACACATCGGTAGGTTGAACAGACCAATTATGTTTACGTAAACGCCAACGTAACTGTTCTAGTAAATAAGAGTTATAAGCTCCACCACCGCAAACATACACTTCGCCTGTTTCCATCTCAGAACGATAAATCGCTTTTTGAATAGCACGCACAGTAAGTTTTAATAGGGTAGCTTGGATGTTTTCAGGTGTATCTTCTAACTCGTCATAAGTTAAATCATTTCGCCAATCGATTAACTGATCATCTAACCAATCAATATTAAAGTCTTCACGTCCTGTGCTCTTAGGTGGTTCTTTAGAAAAATACTCATGCGCATGAAGACGGTCGAGTAAAGAGCGAATAGGGTGACCATAAGCTGCCCAGTCACCATTTTCATCATATGGATGACCTGTATGGCGATGGCACCAAGCATCCATCAAAATATTTGCAGGTCCTGTATCAAAACCAAATACGCCGTCACTGTTATTGGCAGGCAGCATACTCACATTAGCAATACCACCCAAATTCAAAATTACACGATGAATACTTGGATGTTGAAATAATGCTTGATGGAAAGCCGGAACCAATGGCGCGCCTTGACCACCTGCTGCCATATCTCTACGACGGAAATCTGAAACAACCGGAATCTGAGTGATTTCAGTAATAATGTTTGGATCACCAATTTGTAACGTAAAGCCATGTTCTGGACGATGACGAATGGTTTGCCCATGCGAACCAATTGCTTTTATTTGGCTACGGTCTAATTGGTGCTTTTCAATGAGAGTATTAATCCCATCACCAATCATTTTGGCTAGAGCAACATCAGCTTTACCCATGCGGTCAATTTCATTGTCATCGGGTAAAGTTAATGCCATAAGCTCATCACGTAACTCGGGTTCGAATGGAACTGTAAGAGTGGCATGAAGCTGTAGTGGCTCAAATGAAGCCGCTACAATATCTACACCATCCATACTAGTGCCAGTCATTACGCCGATATAGATTGCGCTCATATGCAACTTCCCCTGCAAGACGCTGAAAAAATGTTAGTATATCGCACAAATTGAATAACTGATGTGTTTAGGTTTTGTGATGTCAAATTTCTTGCCCGCCGAAGAACAGCTTGCCCTCATCCAACGAGGCACGCACGAAATTATTTCAGAAGAAGATTTACTGAAAAAGCTTAAAGAGAATCGTCCTCTTAAAATTAAAGCTGGTTTTGACCCTACAGCACCAGATTTACATTTAGGCCATACGGTTCTTATTAATAAACTAAAAACTTTCCAAGACTTGGGCCATGAAGTTACCTTCTTAATTGGTGACTATACAGCGATGATTGGTGACCCAACTGGTAAAAGTGCAACTCGTCCGCCGTTATCACGTGAACAAGTAGAAGCCAATGCTAAAACTTATCAAGAGCAAGTATTCAAGATATTAGATCCGAATAAAACAAAAGTACGTTTTAACTCAGAATGGTTTAATCAAAAGTCTGCTGCTGACCTTATCCAATTAGCAAGTCAGCAAACCGTATCACGTATGTTAGAGCGTGATGACTTTACTAAGCGTTATAGCAATCATCAGCCGATTGCAATTCATGAGTTTTTATATCCTTTAGTTCAAGGTTATGACTCAATTGCGCTTGAAGCTGACGTTGAGTTAGGCGGTACAGACCAGACCTTTAACTTACTTATGGGTCGTACTTTACAAAGCCGTTATGGCCAAGAATCTCAAGTGTGTATCACCGTGCCGATTCTAGAAGGTCTAGATGGCGTAAATAAAATGTCTAAATCTTTAGGTAACTATATTGGTGTATTTGATACACCAGGGGCAATGTACCAAAAAGTTTTATCAATGCCAGACTCTTTAATTGAACGCTATTTCGATTTATTAAGCTTCAAATCTCTTGATGAGATCAAAGCTCTATTAGATGAAATTGCTGCTGGTCGTAATCCGCAAGAAGTAAAACGTATCCTTGCGCTTGAGTTAGTTGAACGCTTCCATGATGCAGAAGCTGCTACTAATGCCCATAAGAGTGCTGGTAACCGTATTACAGAAGGTGAAGTACCTGAAGACACACCAGAAGTGACTATTTCACTTGGTGAGTTTGGAGGAGAAATCTTTATTGCTACGATTTTACGTGTAGCAGGCCTAAACCCAAATGCAGCTGCGGCAAAAGATGCGGTTGCTCGTGGTGCGGTAAAAGTTGACTGGAATGCTGTTGATGCAAGCTTCTCTGTAAAAGAAAACGGAAGCTTTATTATTCAATCAGGTAAAAAAGCAATTGCACGTGTAATTTTCACTGACTAATAAAAAATTTATAGATTAAAAAAGCAGGAGTAATCCTGCTTTTTTTTTATTTCTGGATCACAAAATCAATTAAAGCGTTCCACGTGGAACCATCTAAACATAATTAATAGTTAAAGAATTAAATTAAAAATAATAAGAAATATAAAGCAGGGTAGAGTATTTACTCTATTATTTCTTTAGATTCTTTAGATTCTTTAGATTCTTTAGATTCTTTAGATTCTTTAGATTCTTTAGATTCTTTAGATTCTTTAGATTCTTTAGATTCTTTAGATTCTTTAGATTCTTTAGATTCTTTAGATTCTTTAGATTCTTTAGATTCTTTAGATTCTTTAGATTCTTTAGATTCTTTAGATTCTTTAGATTCTTTAGATTCTTTAGATTCTTTAGATTCTTTAGATTCTTTAGATTCTTTAGATTCTTTAGATTCTTTAGATTCTTTAGATTCTTTAGATTCTTTAGATTCTTTAGAATTAAGGGACTATATATGTCTATAACGTCTATTGAAGATATAGAAAATTAAAAATGTCCTAAATTCTTAAATATAAAAACTAATAAAAAGTAATGAAAATGCCTAAAAAAAAGCCATATATATCACTTTTTTCGCAAAATAGTAGAAAAAAACGGCACTCAAGTGAAAAAGGCTGAAATATCCCTTGCAAAGGGATCTTAATCATCTATAATGCACATCCATCGGCGGTGATGCAGATAGAAACTTGTTGAAAAACAGTTACTTGAGATTAGATTGGTTGCTTTAAGTGATGAATTTGATGGTAAGTTGGTTTGAGAGATAAGTTTTAAAAATATCGAAATTACCTGTTGACTTTTAAGAGATTAAGAGTAATATAGCCGACCTAGCTTGCTGGTGACGAACCAGGAAGAAGATCATTAAGAGAATTGAAGAACAACTTGTGTGGATTTTTACTGGTTGATTAATCGAAATAATTTTCATTGATTGATTGGTTTAAATTACTCGAAGTTTATTTGAGCGAAATTTAAG
>NZ_JFXG01000021.1:0-58134 GCF_000588015.1 Acinetobacter sp. 1294243 | reverse complement strand
CCCCATAAGTTAGACTTTTAAAACTTATGAGGTGTGCTCTATGCCAATTCCGAAGCATTCAAAAGAGTTAAAATTAAAAGTCATTCAAGCTTATTTAGAGGGAAGTAAAGGATATAAAATCCTTTCACAAGAATTTAATGTAGATCTCCAAACCATCCGCTTATGGATTGAAAACTATAAGGCACAAGGTGAAGATGGCCTGAATGTTAAAACTAAAAAAACCTACTACTCTTCCGAATTTAAAATCAAGGCTGTACAAATGCTTCTTGATAAGATACCGGTAAGAGAAGTTAGAAGACGGTTAAATCTGAGCGGGACGTCAATTTTAAGAAGGTGGCTAGCTCAGTATCATAAAGAAGGGATTGCTGGGTTTAATACCACGAGGATTTATACCAATATGCTTAAACAAGATAAAACTAAAATAACCAAGTCTGTAAAAGATGACAAAGATAAATCTCAGCAGGAGCTCATTGATGAAGTGACCGCTTTACGAGCAGAGGTTGCCTTTTTAAAAAAGCTAAAAGCCTTAAAACTGAAGCAACGTACCTAAATTCAATTTCTACTGCAGACAGTGTTCAAGTTATTTCAGAATTAAGGCAAATTTATCCATTAAAGCTCTTACTCAGTATTGCCAAGATCGCTCGTAGTACTTATTTCTATCACATGAAAGCTGTACGCTCTAAGGATAAATATACTGAGTTAAAACAGCAGATCAAGTCCATATATCACAAGCATAAGGGATGCTATGGCTATCGTAGAATTACTCTTGCTCTGAAAAGTACAGGAATAATAATCAACCATAAATGTGTATATCGTCTTATGAAAACTATGGGACTTAAATCACGTATCAGAGCACTAAAATATCGCTCATATAAAAGTGGTTGTGTCGGGATGGTGGCCGATAACATTATGCAACGGCAATTTAAAGCGAACCGTCCCAACCAGAAATGGGCAACTGATGTGACGGAATTTAATGTTAACGGTGAAAAACTTTATCTATCACCAATTATAGATTTATTTAATGGGGAAATTATTACCTTCCGGATCCAACGTAAACTCAATTATGAGTTAGTGAAAGATATGCTCATTCATGCTTTAGCTAAACTTAAGCGACATGAGAAACCAATTCTCCATTCAGATCAAGGATGGCAATATCAAATGGCTCATTATCAACAGCAATTAAAGCAACATGGTTTAATTCAAAGTATGTCTCGTAAAGGAAATTGCTTAGATAATGCTGTAATAGAAAGCTTCTTTGGAATATTAAAATCGGAGTGCTTTCATGGTGAAAAATTTCAATCAACTGATGAGTTAGAGAAAACTATACGAGAGTACATTCATTATTATAATCATGAGAGAATCAAGGTGAAGCTACAAGGTTTATCCCCTGTACAATATAGAAACCAGTTTTTAAAAACTGCTTAACTAACTGTCCAACTTTATGGGGTCAGATCATCCTACCGCAAAGAAAAGGGGACGCAAGGGTCTAACGAATTATAGTAGAACTATAACCCGCTACGAGTTACGGTCTGTCAAAACCGTCTGGCAATGTAGGCCAGCAACGAGATAATAATCGGTGATTTTAATTACGTCAATTTAATGTTTAAAATATTTTTGATTTAATAATAAAACTAAATGTATTTTTAAAATAATAGGATTAATATTTATATTTAATTAGAAAAAATAAATAATAAAATAATCTTATTAATAATAGGGTTCAGTATCTTATAAATAAAATATTATAGAGATAGCTGCCTATTCTAAACTTTTAAGCATTTCTTTAGCATCCGAATCACCTGCATCGGCAGCGTGCTGAAACCATTTCTTTGCCAGTTGTAGGTTTTTCGGTGTGCCTTCACCATTTAAATACATCTGGGCCAAGTTGTACTGAGCATCGCTTTCATTGTGCTCAGCCGCTTTGGTGTACCACTTAAGTGCTTGCTCATCGCTTTGTGAGACGCCGTGACCTTTTTTATATAGATGAGCTAAATTATATTCTGCGGGTGGGTAGCCTTGCTTGGCAGCACGACTAAACCATTCAAACGCCTTTCCATAATCTTGCGCAGTTCCTTCACCTCTGTCATATAACACCCCTAAGTTATATTGTGCTTTCGCATGGTCCTTGGCCGCAGCCTTAGTAAAATAATCAAAAGCGCGCTTGGCATCTTTTTCGACGCCCGTGCCTGTGTAATACATCATCCCTAAACTATATTTTGCCCCCATACTTCCATTTTGATCAGCCACAGTTAGCCATTTAAACGCTTGCTCATAGTTTTTAACAACGCCTTGTTCGCCACTTAAAAGCATCATCCCCAGATGATATTGAGCAACGGATTGTCCTTGTTCTGCACGATATTGAATATCGGCCACGCTCGGTTCAGCAAATGCTGAAGAATGAAGAGAGAAAATCATCGTAAATATATAAAAAGTAGTATTTTTTATTTTCATATCTCATCCTGCATTTTATTAATTTGAGTAGTTGTTTTCTTCAATATCTATTTGAATATAAAAGAAAAATATTAAATATATTTGGTTGGTTTATAGTGCTTTAAAATGATCTGATTTTACGGTTTAAATACCTATTTAATAAAAAATTAACCTAAAACTGCATATTTAGACTAGTTACATTTTGAAAATGAGTATAGATAGACAGATTAGTCTTTTTTTAATTAAAATGCGGCCTAAATATAAGTTTGATTGATAATAAAAATGCAGATGAGTGTGTCGAGTATATTGGAGCGTTTAGGCCTTGTTTCACAAAATCGCGCTGTTCATATCCAATTCTCAAATCAGTCTTTAAATCAGCAAGTTTTCTTGCAACGCATTGAGGGTGAACATACCCTCAATCAAGGTAGCGTTGCTGAGTTACTGTGTCTATCGACAAACGCACATATTGCATTAAAACAATTTATTGGCTGTCAGGTTGCCGTAGATCAAGTCACCGATACAGGCCAGTTCTTTAGAACCACGGGCATTATTACCGAAGCGAGCCAAGGGCAAAGCGACGGCTCACTCACCATTTATAACCTCACCTTAAAAGACCCAACTGCACTCTGGCATAAACGCCGTAATAGCCGCGTGTTTATGAACAAAAGCGTGCGCGATATTAGCGAAATTCTATTTAAAGAATGGCAGGGGAAAAGCCCGTTATTTGCCGCAAGCTTAACACTCGACACATCTGGCTTAACCAAAGACTATGATGTGCGTCCATTTGTGATGCAGTCAAACGAAAGCGATTATGACTTTTTAACCCGTTTATGGCGTAGTGAAGGCATTAACTGGTTGGTCGATGAATCGCAACTTTTTGTCACTGACCCGAATGCTTCCATTCAGCCACAAATGTTACGTTTAATTGATGATAACCAAAACTATCAGGCACTTGAACGTCGTAGTCTCCGCTACCAACGCAGCAGTGCGACAGAACAGTTTGATACCATTACTCAAGTCAAGGCAGAGCGAAGCTTGCAGCCAACGTCTGTTCATATTCAACGTTGGCAAGCCGATGCGCTGCAACAAGAAGAAGGCAGTGGCAGCGTACAAGGCACACAAAAGCACAGCGAACACTATGACAATGCCAGCTTAAACCTTGAAGATGCATGGCATGTCAGCCCCGCGTGGATGCAGGACTTAAATGGTAAAGACCAAGCTACAGCTTCAGGCAATAACCAGATTGAACAGCTGAACCAGCACATCAATGCTTATCATTACCTAAGTTCGAAACAGTTTACGGTTTCAGGTAACGTCCGTGATGCACAGGTCGGTTACTGGTTTGAACTTAATGATCACCCGGAACTCGACCAACATGACAGTGCCGATAAAGAATTTTTAATCTTAAGCAAGCACTACTACAACCAGAATAATTTACCGAAAGAATTACAACAGCAACTTGAGCGTTTATTACCAAAAGACAAGCTCAAGGCAGCCCAACTCGATAGCCAAAACCCTGAGCAGCGCCACTATGCTGAGCTGAACGTGGTTCGTCGCAATATTAAAGCTGTGCCTGAATATAACCCACTAGAGCACCGACCAGCCGCTCACCCGCAGCGCGCTAGAGTGGTGGGGCTAGAAGGCGAAAGCATCCATGTCGACCAGTGGGGACGCATTAAAGTCCGTTTCTTGTTTACCCGAACTGACGACCATAGTCATGACGGTGGAGCGGGAAGTAACGACAATGACACCGACTCCGCTTGGGTGGATGTGCTGACCCCATGGGCAGGTGCGGGTTATGGCGCACGCTTCCTGCCACGTGTTGGTGAGATTGTTGTCATCGACTTCTTTGACGGCAATGTTGACCGCCCATTTGTGGTGGGACGCATCCACGAAGCCGAACGCCACCCAACCCAGTTTGATCAGAAAGGCCAATTACCTGATACTAAAAAACTTAGCGGCATCCGCTCAGAAGAAGTCGACGGTAAAGGCTTTAACCAGCTACGCTTTGATGACACCACAGGGCAAATCAGTGCCCAGCTACAGAGTAGCCATGCGGCCAGCCAACTTAACTTGGGTAATTTAAGCCATCCAAAAGATAAAGCGGAAAGTGATGGCCGTGGTGAAGGTTTTGAGCTAAGAACAGACCAGTGGGGTGCGGTAAGAGCTGGCAGTGGCTTACTCATTAGTACTCACAAACAGGACCAAGCTCAAGGCGTACACCTCGATGCAAATGAGGCCAAGCAACAAATCGAAGGCGGCCTCAACAATGCCAAGGCACTCAGTGAAGTTGCTAAAAATCAGCAAACTGACCCGTTAGAAAATTTAGAAAACTTAAAATCTTTTATTGAAAAACTTGAGCAGCAAGACAACGCAAAAGCCAAAACCTTTAAAGAAGCGATTATGCTGCTGGCAAGTCCGAATAGTGTCGCGTTGAGTAGTAACGAAGACATTCACTTAACCGCAGATGGGCAGCTAAACCAAACTGCTGGAGACAGCATTAATCTGTCTACCCAAAAGAACCTGATTGCACATGCCCAAAATAAAATTAGTCTTTTTGCAGCTCAAGAAGGGGCAAGACTCTATGCAGGCAAAGGCAAAGTTGAGATACAAGCGCAAGGCGATGGAGCAGATTTGATTGCCCGTAAAGCTGTTCAGGTGATTTCGACTGAAGACAAAATCGAAGCGACCGCAGCCAAAGAAATTGTACTCACCGCAGGCGGTTCTCAAGTCAAAATTACCGGTTCGGGCATTTTTATGACTACGAGCGGCAAGTTTGAGGTGAAGGCTGGACAGCATTTGTTTAAAGGAGGAGCTGAAGTAGGCATGAACCTTCAAGGGTTACCTGCTTATGAAGCCTATAATGAGAGGTTCAAGATGTTATTACCTTCAGGTGAACCACTTTCATTTGTTGATTACAAGATATCTTCTGAAGGTAAAGAAATTTTTGCTAACTCAGATAAGAAAGGTCAAACCAAAGAAATACATAGCCCTAAAGAACAGGGGCTTAAGCTCGAATTGTTATGGTTGGATCTAGAAACAGTAGATGAAGCCGAAGTTTGGGTAGATCCAGCGCAAGGAAGTAAAAATGTCTAACAGTTTAGATTGGAACAGTAAAACGAACATAAGTGAACATAGTTGTAAGGATGCTCACTGTGACTGTTTGACATTTTGGGAAATATATCAGCAAGAAGCGATCAAGAGATTATCTAATTTACAAAGAGCGAATAACTATAAACTTGAGCCAGGATATGAGGCAAGAGCAAGAAGAATTGCCTCTGTATATGCCAAAATATTTTTAGAAATAGAGCTCGGTGGGAATAAAAATCTACTAGGACGATATTATTGGATGGGCTTAGGAGCCTTTGCCTCAAAAACAGTTGCAACTATATTCAAGCATTGGGGGAGTCTGCTTGGCTATAATGTCGGTGTACAAGAGGCTATAAATCTTTTTGCTCGTGGCAATTTGTGGTTGTTTATGGATATTGCTCCTTGGCATTTAGCTTGGAGTGTATCTTCGGAATCTTTTAAGAGTTGTAAAGATACACGAGATACAAGTACATTCAAATTTGTTAAGCCAGCATTAATGAATTTGCCATGGTCATCGTGTTTACCTAGTATTAAAAATTTAAAAGCGACAAAAGAAATTAGAAAGGCTTTTGCTCTATTACCTGAAATTGAGAAAGCTTTTGCGAATGAAAAAAGTGAACAAAAAAAATTTAAAATTGCTAAAGATGATTTATTTGCGCATTTAATGTTTATTGCTGTACAGGAGCAACATAATATTCTTCAAGTTGTTGTTTGGGAAAATACATCAGTTAAATTTGGCGCGTGGATGCAACGTTGGTTTATAGGTATGCCAGATGCCACACTTGTTCTATCAAGTGATTATAGTGTAGACGCGGTAAAAAAGAATTGGTTTGGTAATTATACAGGTAGTAAAGCTGATCAATTAGTAGAGCTAAAAGAGGATGTCTATATTGCTCCTCTCAAGGATACGATTGCTGAAGATTATGATAGTCGTATGAAATGGATTGGTAAAGCAGCTGAAAAATATCACCGTTTAATGCTTGATGAAAAAGGTCGGCCATTTTTACAACAAGAATTGAAAACCATTTCTAAATGGGGAAATAGTAAAGCCGATTTTAAAATACATTCAAGTAGTAATGAAGGGAAGGTGTGATGTTAGACAAGGCTGGAAACTTATCATGAAAAACTATTTATCTTTATTTATCTGCATTATTACATGCATCTTTTTAACTTCTTGTAAGCCCGCAAATAATACTACCCAAGGAAATAAGTCGATGAACCAAAATCAAGATGTAATAGCCCTTCATTTTGGTGAACAAGGCATGCAGGATTTTAGTAAAAATAGTACTACGCCAGTTGATCGTCAGCCTGCAGGGATGAATTTTTTATCATTAGATTGGACTCCACCAAAACTAGGTCGAGTACGTGTGATTACTGAAAAGAGTAATTTAGAAATTGAAAATGTGATCAGTGTGCTAGGTACACAAGTAGCTCGACGAAGCAATGATGGTATTCAAATCATGGACATTAATGCTAGCTTACATCCAAATGAATATACCACGAGCCAAGAAGCCTATACTGCTTATACTAAATTAGTACATCAGATTAATGACAAACAATGGAAGCAATATTTTTTACCTTTTAGTGCTCGAATTGATAAGCAAGATAATTTTAAGCATATGAATGAAACGATGGGTAAGGTTATCGATCCGACTTATGTATTAAGTTTTAAAGAATGGCAGGACATTTTATCGAAAACAAATAGACTCGTATTTAACTTATACAATGGTGATGCAGAATTAAGTATTAGCCTTCAACAAACGTATCAAGATGATAAAAAAGAACAGTATATGGTGAGGTATAGCTTTGAGAACTTTAAATATGCAGGACGAAATGCTATATCTGATACAGATAAGATGAATTCAGAGCAGTTAAAGCAAGCATTTGAAACTGAAGTTGCCAATAATAAGAAAGCCCGTAAAACTGAAGAAAATAATATGAAAAAAGAGGGTTACCATATAGATGAGAGCTATATAGACCCAGATATTTGGCCTTATGTGCAATAAGCTGTAAGAAGCGTAATTGATTACGCTTCTCTTGTCATAAGAAATAGTTTAAGCAGCTTGAATGGGCTTCACCACAAAAGGAAACAGTTTCTTGCTTATGTTGGTGTAAGTACCAGAACTGCTCTGCAATGGTTTCTGGATGTACTGTGTAGGTCTTATCTTGTGTGCCCGGTGTTCCATCAACAAAGCCATTCACAATCACTTGGCTTACGTAAACATTTGAGTCCGCTAGACTATGAGCAAGTAAGTTGGTGGTTTTGTATTGGGCGGCAGCTGTAGTTGCTAAGGATGAATATTCTTTGGCAACCAAGTCGATACCCACTGCATCGAAAGCAAAAATCCCGTTTGTCGATAAAATACTGCCATGATTCTTTTCTAAATCACCAGAGCAAATATTGCAAGCCGAATTAAAAAAGGTTCAAGTAAAATGAAATTTTTATCATGTATATGGATATTTTTATTATTTGGTTGTACTTCTAAAAATATAGATTATCAATCTACCGATATTAATTTTGGAAAATTTAAATATTTCCAATCTATGTATAGTGGAGAAAAAACATACCAAGGTTTTGTTACAAGCTCTTCTTCTTTAAAAGAAATTTCTGAAAAAAATGCATTTCCTATTTCTAAGCTAAATTGTTTGGAAAATCAGTTTATGGTAAGAGGTGGAGTAGACTTAGATTCAGAAGAAATTAATAATCAATTATATAAATATATGGCACATGTCGAAATATGTAAAAATGATGATTGTTCAGTCGATATTAAAAAAGCAAAAATTGATACTGAATGTAGAATCGAATTAAGAAAAAATTACTCAAATGATGCTTATCAATCAAATAAAGCAAAGTTGACGAATGCTAATTTTGAATAAAATCAATTTGTTGGTGCTAAATTTGATCTATAATTTATTAAGTTGAGAACTAGAAATGTAATAAACCCGCCAAAGCGGGTTTATTTATTTATCAGAGAAGCGTAATTGATTACGCTTCTTCTGTCATAAGAAATAGTTTAAGCCGCTTGAATGGCTTCTCCACAAAGAGAAACTGTTTCTTGTTTATGTTGGTGTAAGTACCAGAACTGCTCTGCAATGGTTTCTGGATGTACTGTGTAGGTCTTATCTTGTGTGCCCGGTGTTCCATCAACAAAGCCATTCACAATCACTTGGCTTACGTAAACATTTGAGTCAGCGAGACTATGAGCAAGCAAGTTGGTGGCTTTGTATTGAGCGGCAGCGGTGGTTGCTAAGGATGAATATTCTTTGGCAACCAAGTCGATACCCACTGCATCGAAAGCAAAAATTCCATTTGTTGATAAAATACTGCCGTGGTTCTTCTCTAAATCACCTAAGCAAGTTTGAACCGTCGCAATATAGCTCGAAACACGAATATGAAAGCTTTTACTAAGCTCTAGTGGAGGGTTTTCTAAGATATTTCCTTCAATATCATGGAAAGCATTCCAATGAATATTTTTAATCTCTCCTAATCGGTCTTTAATACGATTAATAAGATTTGGTATATCTTCAAGAACCGCTAAATCACATGCAAAAGCGTAAGCTTCAATACCTTGTGTTTTAAGTTCTAAAATGGCTTTTTCGAGTTTTTCAGCATTACGTGCCACTAAACCGATTTTATAGCCTTCTTTACCAAATTTATGTGCTACGGCTTTGGAAATACCCGTTCCATAACCAAAAATTATAATATTGTTGTTCATTATAAAGTTCCAAAAAACCAATTATTTGGTTAGAAATAGTTTATAATATGTTTTTATAATGTATTCAAGCGCAAAAGTTATCTCTAAGAATAGTACTCAAAGAATAAAAATGCTTAAAAGCGGGGATTAGGGAGTCAGCTTTACATGAGTTATTGGGCTAAACATGCGCGGTTGAACGAACTTCCAATTTGGCTTAAAAAATTTTCTTGGTAAAATAAACCGGAAAATACAAATAAAGTGGAATTTAAATTTAACTAATTATGTTTAAATGGGAATAAATTCTTTTAAATTGGCTTAATGTTGTAAAAAATCCCAAAAATAATAAAAATTCGCTTTTCTTAGAAAAACAATCCCGCAGGGTGGTGGCTAAACTATATCTCAAGGGTGTGATAGGGATCGAAAAGAGTAGCATGCACCAAAACGTATAACGTTAGTGTGTACTCACCCAAAAGGTCTCGATTCGGCTTAGGACGCTATAGATCAAAAGTTTATAGGCACAAGGTTATAACTTACAAAGTTATGATTGTTGAAGTAAACCATAGATGTTTTCCCTTGACACCCTAAAAAATTCTCTATAATAAAAACGATACTTTACAAGAATATAATTTATGAATAAGCCTTATCTTTCTTCGCTACCTTCTGACAGTCAAATCT
This sequence comes from Acinetobacter sp. 1294243, assembly GCF_000588015.1. Lineage (NCBI taxonomy): Bacteria > Pseudomonadati > Pseudomonadota > Gammaproteobacteria > Moraxellales > Moraxellaceae > Acinetobacter > Acinetobacter sp. 1294243. Next base: position 48,247 of record NZ_JFXG01000021.1, on the reverse strand, counting down.
CATCTCAATTGAACAATGCCTACTTCCACGACTCGTGGAGCATTGTGCTTGGTCAACCTGATCTAAGTGTATTTGAGCAGCTTATTAAGCTATTTCAGCACACTCCGCAGTGGATAGAGTGGAGCATGAATATGCGTAATAAAATTACTTCAAAGATTGGGCTTAAAGATTTAGGAAGTTTTAAGCAGATTGATACTCATAAAAAAGAAAATGAGTATGTGGCAGGGGACCGAATTGGAATTTTTACTTTTTTGCAGCGTACCGAAAATGAATTAGTGATTGGAGACGATGACAAGCACTTAAATGTGACTTTATCTATTTATAAAAATGAAGATACCCAAGTGCTTACCGTAACTACAATAGTGCATATTAAAAATTGGCTTGGGCGATTGTATATGCTACCTGTAATTCCTGCCCATCGAAAAATCGTACCAGCGACTTTACAGATTTTAGGTTAGATTACTATTTTTATTTACGATGTGATCAGCCAAAATTGTTTATATAATAATCTTATTATCATAATAAAGAGCTGAATAATATGGAAAATAAAAATCAGTGTCGGCAGTGCGCCGTTTGTGGGAAAAATTTTTCTTTAAAAGATCTAGTGTCTGGTGAAGTCATCCGTAATGTGATTAGCGACGAAATTTTAAAAGACTATCCAGATTGGAATTACTCAAGTTTTATTTGTCGGGCCGATCTGGCAGATTATCGAATTAAATATGTGCAGTCGCTATTACGCTCAGAAAAGGGTGAACTCTCTAATTTAGAAAATGAAGTGATTGGCAGTATGCAACGCCACGAGCTAATTAGCCGAAATACCGAATCCGACTTTGATCAAAAATGGACGTTTGGGGAAAAACTGGCAGATAAAATCGCATCATTTGGAGGAAGTTGGGCTTTCCTTATTTGCTTTGCTCTATTTTTGACAGGCTGGATTATTCTAAATACGGTCGTAATGGTAGTACGGCCTGTTGATCCTTATCCCTTTATTTTGCTGAATTTAGTATTGTCATGTTTAGCTGCAATTCAGGCGCCTATTATTATGATGAGCCAAAATCGCCAAGAAGCAAAAGACCGCTTACGTTCTCAACATGACTATCAGATTAATTTAAAAGCCGAGCTTGAGATTCGCCATTTGCATGAAAAAATGGATCATCTTTTGTCGCATCAATGGGAAAGACTTGCGCATATTCAAGAAATTCAGCTCGATCTTTTGGCTGAAATGAATAAAAAACGATAAAGATTTTCTGAGTTTCACGTGGAACATGAGTAGAGCGTTATAGATTATTTTGCGGTAGAACCGAAATTTCTTTATGATTTGCCGCCATGCTCCATTGCTGCTTCTACGACCATGCCTTTAAACGACAACTTTGTTTACGCTCCACCACAAGATCCACTTTCAATTCTATTTGAAGATGACGATTTAATTGTGGTTGATAAACCTGCGGGTTTGTTGTCGGTAATGGGCCGTTTACCAGAGCATCATGACAGTGCTTATTTAAGGGTGCTGGAAAAGTTCCCTTTGGCTAAAGTGACGCATCGTTTAGATATGGCGACGTCGGGCTTACTTATGTTTGCCAAGCATCGTGATGCAGAAGTTGCTGTAAGTAAAATGTTTCAGGCCAGAACAGTTAAAAAGCATTATATTGCGTTGGTGCAAGGCCAAGTCGCACAAGAGGGCAGCGTTGAAGTTCCTCTCATTACTGACTGGGAAAATCGCCCAAGACAAATTGTACATTTTGAATTAGGAAAACATGCTAAAACCTTGTTTCAACCACTCATTTATGATGAAAAGAACAATCAAAGTCGAGTATTACTTGAACCAGTAACAGGACGTTCACATCAGCTACGTGTGCACATGATGCATATAGGACATCCGATTATGGGGGACAAGTTATATCACCCTGAGCCTAAACGTTTTCGCTTAAACCGCATGGCCTTACATGCCGCATATTTGGCTTTCCAACATCCCTTAAATGGAACGGATGTAGTGATTGAGTCACAAGTGCCTTTTTAAAATTTATATAATTAAAAAATTAATTTGATGCAATTGGGAACGGAATATATACCCAAACTGCAATAAAAGTCGGGTATTCTTGATGTCGAATAATATTAATACTGCGACAACAACAAGGAACATTTTATGACTCGTGACTACGAACAATTTCCAGATGACGATAACGGCAACGTACTTTGGCAAATGGCTGAAGATGGGGATGACTTAACCGAGCTGCATGAAATTGAATTTTCTATTGCTTTTCATGATCAGAAAAATGCAGAGCAATGTGCGCTGTATTTGCTTTATCAAGAACAAAAAGTTTCACTTTTTCAAGATGACTCTGTTGAGCCAAATGAATGGGTGATTACTATCTTCGTTAACATGGAACCTGAGTATTCAGACATTGTTGACTTGGAACAATGGTTTGCCAGCATCGCTGAGAAATTTCAGGGCGAATATGATGGATGGGGCTGTATGGCCTATGTCTTCGAGGAAGACGAAGAAGATGACCTGTTGCAGTAAGGTCTAAAATAAAAAGTAGAAGATAATCATGAACTTATCTCAAAAACAAATTGCAGTACGGTTTTTAGAGCTTGCCGCAGCTGGTGAAGTCGATGAAGCTTACAGCAATTACACTGCGCCGAACTTCAAGCATCACAACCCTTATTATGCGGGTGATGCGACTTCTTTGAGGGAAGGGATGCGTGAAAGTGCAATTGAAACTCCCAACAAAGTCTTTGATGTTCAACATGTCATTGAAGAGGGCGATTTGGTTGCTGTGCATTCAAAACTTGAAATGCAAATGAATGGGTTAACCACCTTGGCCGTGGTTCATATTTGCCGTTTTGAAAAGGGTAAAATTGCTGAGTTTTGGGATATTGGACAAGTACAGCCCGACCCACTCGTCAATGAAAATGGTATGTTCTAATCAAAAGCCCGAAACTATTCGGGCTTTTTTATTTTATAGATAAATTAAAATTTCCACTGTGCCGAGATTGAAGCATTCAGTGGCTCACCTGGTTGAACCCATAAATCGCTATAACTTGAGACATAGTAGGTTTTATCAAACAGATTATTTACATTGAGCTGATAACGTAAACGGTCAGATGGTGCATAGTAGCTATTTAAATTGACCAGCGTATAACTTGGTAAGTTAAATCCATTATCTAGATTATGCCCGCTACGCTCATCCACATAGGTGAGGTTGGCACCTACACCTGCTTTTCTTGCACCTTCTTGTAGAAACTCATAGTTAGTGCTTATAGCACCTTGGTGTTTAGGAACATTGCTCAGCCGCGCGCCTTTTGCCAAGTCTTGGTCTTTTTCAATTTGAGCATTGGTATAACTATAGTTGACATTGACGAACCAGCGATCAGTGATCTGGCTATTTAAGTCAAACTCAACTCCTTTACTACTCACTTCACCTGCTGCGGTTTGAAAATTACTGTCGATTGGATCGGTTGTCAGTACATTCTGTTTTTTCATTTTAAACAAAGCGAGACTAAGCACACTTTGATCATTTATTTTATATTTGGTGCCGACCTCATAACTTTCGCCTTTTTCAGGGGCAAAAGTCTGACCATTTCGATTCATACCACTATTCATGGCAAATGAGCGACCATAGTTGCTATAAAACGCCCATTGGTCAGAGGCTTTAAAATTTACTCCGAAACGTGGACTATTCTGGTGAAGCGTTTGGTTGCTTTCAGTCTGAGTCAGGTGATTTTCAAAGTCTTGTTCGACCTGATCAAAACGGTTGCCAAATAGCACACTCCACTGATCATTAAAAAAGATCTGGTCTTGAATATTGAGTGCAAAATAACGCTGCTGTTCTTTGGTGTCGGTAAACGGGGCTAAGTTCGGTAAATATTTGCCATATTCGGGTTGGTAGATATCAATTGTGTTTGGCATGCCAGTACTGTGATTACGACGAAGCTGGTTTTGTTTATAGTCGAGTTGACCAAGCTCGGTCGAAAGCAAAATTTCATGGCGAGCCCACGAAGTATCAACCTTGCCAAGTACCTCTGTCTGAGCCAGCACATCTTGACTTGTATAATCACGATAGCGACGTTGACGCTCTAAAGTACGTCCATCGGCTTGCATACGACGAGGGTCGGTTGCAAAGCCGACCATTTTGGCGTCTTTATAGCTGACTGCACTGTTTAGCTTCCAGTCAGGGTTAAATTCGTGACTCAGACGTAATTGGTAAAAGTAATCTTTTATTTTCAAATCACCGTCGTCAGGTTCACCTGTAAAGGTTTTCGGGTCCATCACAAACTGGTGATTGACGGTGCTGACACCACGGTCAAAGGTTCCTTTGTGTTCTGTAAATTCACTGTCAAAGTCGAGTTGCGTCTGGTCTGAAATTTTCCATGTGAGCTGTGGTGAAAAGAACCAACGTTCACTACTGACATGATCACGGAAGCTTTGATTATCTTCATGAGCCACTGCTACACGATAAGCCAGTTCATCGTTGATAGGGGCTGTATGTTCCAGACTAATTCGATATTGTTCTTGGGTATTGGCACGTAGGTTAAGTTCACTTTCGCTTTCCCACTGCGGTTTTTTACTGTTGAGGTTAAGCAAACCACCAGTTTCGCCACGACCATATAGAGCAGCCATTGGCCCTTTTAAAAACTCTAAAGATTCAATATTTACGACATCTTTTGGCGCACTAATCCCTCGGTTGATACTCAAGCCGTTACGAATCATAGAGGCGCCTAAGTTGGGATCGGTACTAAAACCACGGAAAGAGTAGTTATCCCAAAAGCCACCACCAAAACTGTTTTGATGAAAAACCCCACTCACCAAGCTTAATGCGTCATCAATCCGTTGAACGTCTTGTTGTTCCATCATTTGTTTTGAAACATAAGCACGGTTAAAAGGGACATCTAAAACATCGTGAGTAAATTTAGTCGCCGAGCTATTTTGGCTCACACCTTCTTGGGTACTTTCAGCCTGCACGCGTATGGTCTCAAGTACTGTTGAGGTTTCGTCTCCCCAAGAGAATGTTGATATAAAAGATAACCCTAACGAAGACAACAATCCTAATTTGTGTTGCATAAATAATCAGCCATGAAAGACAAAAGAACTAAAATGTAATAGTATAACGTTACATTATTTTGTTTATTATCGCTATGCTTATAGAAAAAAATATTGAACGTTTACAGTCGATTGATGCATTGCGTGGTTTGGTCATCCTGATTATGTTGCTCGACCATGTAAGAGAAACATTCTATTTACATAAACAAGTTACCGATCCAATGGACGTAACAGTAACAGAACCAGCATTATTTGGCAGTCGATTATTGGCACATATTTGCGCTCCGGTTTTTGTACTTTTAACGGGTATTTCTGCATTTTTATTTCAGTCCAAAAAACAGGACTTACAACAAACGCGTGCCTTTCTATTAAAACGCGGCTTATTTTTAATTGTGTTAGAGCTTACGCTCGTGAACTTTGCATGGACAGCAACTTTTCCACCCGAAGTCATTTATTTACAAGTGATCTGGGCGATTGGTATTAGCATGGTGGTGCTAGCGTGCTGTGTAAGTTTGCCTTTACCTGTTCTTGCGGGCGCAGGTTTGGTTATTATTTTTGGGCACAATTTATTAGATTCAGTGCACTTCTCACAAGGCGTCTTGCAAAATATATGGTTTGTTTTACATGACCGTGGTTGGATTGAGATTGCAGACATCAAGCTTCGTACAAGTTACCCTGTTTTACCTTGGATTGGCGTGATTTTATTGAGCTATGCGCTAGGTCAGTTCTTTAGTTCAAAATATTCAGCAAAGCAAAGAAGCCGCACTTTACTTAGCCTTGGTTTAGTAAGTATTGGATTGTTTGTTTTACTGCGTTTTATCAATGTCTATGGCGACCAGCCGTGGCAACATTTTGAGTCATTACAACTGAGTCTAATGAGCTTTTTTAACCTCACTAAGTATCCACCGTCTTTATTATTTATTTTGCTGAATGTTGGAATTGGCTTGCTTGCGCTTGTTGCTTTTGAGCGTATGCAGCAATATTCATTCCTAAAACCCTTGGTGGTGTTTGGCTCGGTGCCTATGTTCTTTTACTTACTGCATTTATATGTGTTGAAACTCATGTATGTGTTTGCACTCAGTGTGTGGGGAGCTAACTACGGAAAGTATTTGTCGGTCAATCATGTGTGGATGCTGTGGTTAATCACGATTGTGTTGTCTTTTGCGCTCTATCCAGCAGTTAAGTGGTTCTCGAAGTTCAAACATCAAAATAAACATATTTCGTTTTTAAAATATTTCTAATTTTCAAAACTTGAGTAAAGCGAGTTCAATGGAGCTTCGCTTTACTTGCTTACATCTAGATATAGAGTTTCTTTGACTTCTTCCATAACCACATAACTGTGTGACGATGCCGAAGCAGGGAGTTTCTTTAGCAGATCTCCTAATAAGCGGCGATATGCACTCATTTCTTTTAAACGCGCTTTTACGAGGTAGTCAAATTCGCCTGAAATAAGGTGACATTCAAGCACTTCAGGAATCTCAACTAAATCTCTAGCCACCTGATCAAACACATCGCCAGATTTGGCAGATAACTTAATTTCTAAAAAGACAAGCAAGTTACGATCCACAAAGGCTGGGTTTAGTCGAGCGTAATAACCCATGATAATGCCATCGCGTTCAAGACGCTTTACACGCTCCGAACAGGGGGTGGTCGACAGGTTAACTCTCGATGCCAATTCACTAATCGCAATTCGTCCTTCACGCTGCAAAATGTCCAGAATCATGCGATCTATACGATCTAAGGGGCGCATAGATATTTCCTCTTTTTTTTAAATTCTCGCGAGAAAAACATAAATTTACCTAGATTATAGTCTAAAAAACAGTGAAATAAACTATTGAAACAGAAATATACTAGTTAAATAAACTGGTGTGCGTGAGGGAATGGAAATGCGCGTAATTGTTTTAGGTAGCGGCGTTATTGGAGTGGCAAGTGCCTATTATCTAGCTCAACAAGGAGCTGAGGTTACTGTTCTCGATCGCCAGTCAGGTCCTGCTGAAGAAACAAGTTTTGGTAATGCAGGTCAAATTTCGCCTGGGTATTCGACTCCTTGGGCAGCACCAGGAATTCCTTTTAAAGCTGTGAAATGGATGTTTCAACATCATGCACCGCTTGCGATTAATTTAGATGGCAGCATGTGGCAGTTACAGTGGATGGCTCAAATGCTAAAAAACTGTAATCCGCAAAGTTATGCTGTAAACAAAGAACGTATGATGCGCGTGGCTGAATACAGCCGTGACTGCTTACGTGAACTTAGAAAAGATACAGGCATTAATTACGAAAACCGTGCAAAAGGCACGTTGCAGTTATTCCGTAAAGAAGCACAAATGGAAGCGGTTCAACGTGACATTAGCGTGCTACAAGAATGCGGCGTAAGCTACGAATTATTAAATGGCAACGAACTTGGTCGTGTAGAACCAGCGTTGGCAAATGCGCAAGATAAATTAGTTGGTGGTTTACACTTACCAAATGACGAAACAGGTGACTGTTATTTATTTACCAATGCTTTAGCTCAAATTGCTAAAGAGTTGGGCGTTAACTTCCAGTTCAACCAGAACGTAGAAAAGTTGATTGTTGAAGGCGATGAAATTAAGGGTGTTTTGGTCAATGGTAAGGTCTTAACCGCAGATCGTTATGTCCTAGCGTTTGGTAGCTATTCACGTGATTTCTTGAAACCACTTGATCTACAGTTACCTGTATATCCTGTGAAAGGTTATTCGTTGACGATTCCAATTGTTGACCCTGCTTTTGCTCCGCAATCTACAGTGCTTGATGAAACCTACAAAATTGCGATTACTCGTTTTGACCAACGTATTCGCGTAGGTGGTATGGCTGAGTTAAGTGGCTTTAACTTAGGCCTGAATGAAGACCGCCGTGCAACATTGCAAATGGTGACTCAGGACTTGTTCCCGGGCGGCGATATGGCACAGGCGTCTTTCTGGACTGGTTTACGTCCAATGACACCAGACAGCACTCCAATTATTGGCGCAACTCGCTTTAAAAATCTGTTCTTGAATACAGGTCACGGTACTCTAGGCTGGACGATGGCGTGTGGTTCAGGAAAATTAATCAGTGACATCGTATTGAATCACAAAACTGATATCAGTACCGATGGCCTTTCAATTCAGCGTTATTCACACGCGCATGCTGCATAACGGACGTTAGGAAAGTAATCATGCCTCGTCCTATTACCGCAGTCATCCACCGTCAAGCCTTACAAAATAACTTGGCGGTGGTACGCAAGGCTATGCCAAACAGTAAGGTCTTTGCCGTTGTAAAAGCCAATGCTTATGGACACGGAATTGAACGTGTTTATGAAGCGTTTAAAGCAGCAGATGGCTTTGCCTTACTTGATCTTGATGAAGCAAAACGCATTCGTGCTTTAGGTTGGACAGGTCCAATTTTATTGCTCGAAGGAATTTTCTCCCCTCAAGATTTATTTGATTGTGTGCAATATCAACTCAGTTTCACTATTCATAGTGAAGCGCAAATAGAGTGGGTTCAAAAACATCCTTATCCTGCTCAATTTGATGTTTGCCTAAAAATGAACAGTGGTATGAACCGTCTTGGTTTTAAACCACAGCACTATGTTCAGGCTTGGGAACGTTTAAATAACTTGGCGAACGTGTCCAAGATTACGCACATGATGCATTTTTCGGATGCAGATGGCGAGCGTTTTGGCCAGCAAGGTATTGATTATCAAACCACTGCATTTGAAGAAATTATTAAAGATTTACCGGGTGAAAGGTCGGTAAGTAATAGTGCGGCAATTCTGCGTTATCAAGACCAGCTCAAATCAGATTATGCACGTAGCGGCATCATGCTCTATGGCAGCTCGCCAGACTACCCGACGCATAGTATTGCAGATTGGGGCTTACAACCGACCATGAGCTTACGCAGTGAAATTATTTCCGTTCAGCATTTAGAGCCGAATGAAAGTGTAGGGTATGGTTCAAACTTTGTCGCAGAGCAGCCCATGACGATTGGAATTGTCGCTTGTGGCTATGCTGATGGTTATCAACGTATTTCACCAACAGGTACGCCTGTTTTAGTGGACTCAGTCCGCACTCGCACAATTGGTCGTGTCAGCATGGATATGCTGGCAGTCGATTTAACGGGCATTGAAAATGCCAAAGTTGGTAGCGAAGTGGTGCTCTGGGGCCAATCAAGTACAGGTGTTGTTTTACCTATTGATGATGTCGCAGTTTCTTCCGGTACGGTGGGCTATGAACTGATGTGTGCTGTCACCGCCCGTGTTCAATTTATTAATCAGGTATAAGGAAATCCGAATGTCGAATTCAGATATACAAAAGATCAATACTAACGAAGTCATGAGTGCCGTGACTGTTTTTAACAAAGTGGTTTATCTGTCAGGTCAGGTGCCTAAAAATACCGAGCAAGATGTGGCAGGCCAAACTCGTGAAATTCTTGCAACGATTGATGAACTTTTGGCGTTAGCCAATACAGATAAATCTCGTTTGCTCTCTGCACAGCTCTATTTGAAAAATCTTTCTGACTTTTCAACCGTAAATGCAATTTGGGTTGACTGGTTAAAAGGGTGTGTTGCTCCATCGCGTGCCACAATTCAGGCCGATTTGGTCAATCCGGATTGGTTAATTGAAATTGCCGTGACGGCAGCACAAAAGTAATTCGTTTTTACTCCAAAAATGATGATGTATCTAACAGAAGGAAGATAGATACGGTTTAACCAGTCATTTTTGGTGAACAGATTCAGTGACCTATGGCATACGGTTCAATTTTCGCCGTAGGTTGCTGATCTTAACAAAGGAATTCAAAAAGGAATTTTAATATGACAACGGCTCGTCATTCAGATACGGAAAATTCTCCTGATCATCTGCAACGAAAACTGTCTAACCGTCATTTACAACTGATTGCTATTGGCGGTGCAATTGGAACCGGCCTATTTATGGGTTCGGGCAAAACTATCTCCCTCGCAGGTCCTTCAATCCTTTTGATCTATATGATTATTGGAGGAATGTTCTTTTTCTTAATGCGTGCAATGGGCGAGTTGCTCCTTGCAAATCTGCATTACAAATCTTTTGTTGATATGGCTCATGATCTGATTGGTCCTTGGGCTGGTTATTATTTGGGCTGGACTTATTGGTTAGGTTGGGTGCTGGTGGGTATTGCGGACCTTTCAGCAGTCATTAACTATTTAGGTTTCTGGCTACCCGATGGCGCAAGTTTCTCACCAATACAGCAGGCCATGATTAGCGCAGGTTGTGTGTTATTTGTGATGGGTCTTAACCTCTTAACAGTACGCCTATTTGGTGAAATTGAATTCTGGTTTGCTCTCATTAAGATCTTGGCGATTATTGGTCTGATCGGAGTGGGCGGCTACATGATTTTCAGCCATTTCCAAGCTCCGCAAGGCGCTGTCGCAAGCATCAGTAATGTTTGGTCACATGGCGGTTTATTCCCGAAAGGTACAGAAGGCTTCTTGGCAGGATTCCAGATTGCTGTATTTGCTTTTGTCGGGGTGGAACTTGTAGGTACAACGGCTGCTGAAACCAAAGACCCGCAGAAGAACTTACCGAAAGCGATTAATGCGATTCCGGTACGTATTATTTTGTTCTATGTATTGGCACTGTTTATTGTGATGTCGGTAACCCCTTGGGATCACATTCGTGCAGATAAAAGTCCGTTTGTTGAGTTGTTCTTAAATGCGGGTATTCCGGTTTCTGCAATCATCATGAACTTGGTGGTGCTATCTTCGGTCATGTCTTCAATGAACAGCGGCGTGTTTTCAACCAGTCGTATGTTGTTTGGTTTATCAAAAGACGGTCAGGCACCTGGTGCATTTGGTCGTTTATCAAAACGCGCAGTTCCTTCAAATGGTTTGATTTTCTCTTGTACCTTTATCATGGGCGGAGCGGTGCTTCAGTACTTTGTTCCAAACACGATGGAAGCATTTACTTTGGCAAGTTCACTTTGTGTGATTCTATTCATTAGTGTCTGGAGTCTCATCATGGTGTGCTATTTACGCTACCGTAAATTACGTCCTGAATTACATGAAAAATCAACATTCAAAATGCCAGGTGGCGTTTGGATGAGTTATGTTGTTTTGGCATTTATGCTTTTCACTTTGGTGATCTTGGCATTAGAGCCAGATACATTGAAAGCTTTATATGTCAGTCCAGTATGGCTGGTTATTTTAGGTGTTACCTATCATGTGTTGTATAAACCACGTATGAAAAAACTAGGACGTGAACTCGTCAACGATCATTAAGTTTGATTAAAAAGCCAATCAATTATGATTGGCTTTTTTTATTTTTATTAGATTTTTTATCGGAATAATATTGTTTATTTTTGAATCGATAGAGCAGTTTGGAGGGTATTGGAAAAGTACATATAGCAGGATCACATGCTACACTTCGGCTAATCTGGAAACCCAGATTGATTAATTAAAATTGCCGTGAAGGCAGTACATAAATAATGTGACTTAAAAAAATCAGGACAAACGATTTATCAATTAAGGAAAAAATATACTTGAACATCTTGTCCTGAGGTATAGACTCAGCAACCCACGATATACGGTTCGTTTTTCTCCCTATAGGTTGCTGATTTAAGTTAAGCAAAATATAAAAAGGACTTCTAATATGACAATGGTTCATCATTCTGATGAGGCAAGCTCCCCTGATCATTTACAACGGAAATTAAATAATCGCCATCTACAAATGATTGCAATTGGCGGTGCAATTGGAACCGGCCTATTTATGGGCTCGGGCAAAACCATCTCCCTCGCAGGTCCTTCAATCCTCGTTATCTACATGATAATTGGTGGCATGTTCTTTTTTCTGATGCGTGCATTGGGTGAACTACTGCTTGCCAACTTACATTACAAATCATTTGTCGATATGGCTTATGATTTGATCGGACCATGGGCTGGCTATTATATAGGCTGGACTTATTGGTTAGGCTGGGTACTGGTCGGTATTGCTGATTTGTCTGCGGTCATTAACTATTTAAGTTTCTGGCTGCCCGAAGGCGCCAGTTTCTCACCCATGCAACAAGCCATGATTAGTTCAGGCTGTGTATTATTCATTTTAGGGCTTAACCTTCTTACTGTTAAGCTATTTGGTGAAGTTGAATTCTGGTTCGCACTCATTAAGATTTTGGCCATTATTGGCCTGATTGGAGTCGGTGGTTACATGCTCCTCACTCATTTTCAAGCTCCGCATGGTGAGGTTGTGAGTGTAAGTAATGTGTGGTCGCATGGCGGCATATTTCCAAAAGGTGTAAGCGGATTTTTGGCAGGTTTCCAGATTGCTGTGTTTGCCTTCATTGGCGTTGAATTGATTGGTACAACTGCTGCTGAAACGAAAGATCCAGAGAAGAATTTACCGAAGGCAATTAACGCGATTCCTGTACGTATTATTCTATTCTATGTGTTGGCACTCTTTGTGGTGATGTCAGTAACACCTTGGGATCACATTCGTGCAGATAAAAGTCCATTTGTTGAGTTGTTCTTAAATGCAGGTATTCCTATTTCTGCAATTATCATGAACTTGGTCGTACTGTCTTCAGTGATGTCTTCAATGAACAGCGGTGTGTTTTCAACGAGCCGTATGCTGTTCGGTTTATCAAAAGATGGACAGGCACCGAGTGCATTGGGGCGTTTATCAAAACGTGCCGTACCTTCAAATGGTTTAATCTTCTCATGTATTTTCATTATGGGTGGGGCAGTGCTTCAGTACTTTGTTCCAAACACGATGGAAGCATTTACTTTGGCAAGTTCACTCTGTGTGATTCTCTTTATTAGTGTATGGCTTCTGATCATGGCATGCTATTTACGTTACCGTAAGTTAAGTCCAGAGTTACATGCTAAATCGACCTTTAAAATGCCGGGTGGGGTGTTGATGGCGTATGTTGTTATTGCATTTTTCCTGTTCACTTTGGTGATTTTGGCACTCGAGCCAGATACATTAAAAGCGGTATACGTGAGTCCACTATGGTTGGTGGTTTTAAGCGTAACTTATTTTGTGTTCTATAAGCCACGCATCAAAAAATTAGACCAAGAACTCGTTTAATGAACTATAAATGATTTCAAAAAAGCCAATCGATCATGATTGGCTTTTTTATTTGTATTCTTTAATCAACCAACAAATGCTGATATTTATCAGCTTGTTTACGCAAATAGTCCCAAACCAATTTAATGCGCGGTTCATGTTGTAAATCAACAAAGGTCAGCATCCAAAACGTGTGCGTAAAGCGAACTTGTTGCTCTAACACCTCTTCAAGTTCCGGTTTATCATCTGCCAAAAACTTGGGCAAAATCGCAAGTCCTGCACCCGCACTTACCGCAATTTGCTGGGCCAAAATACTGCTACTACGGAAGTTGGCATTCAGCTTTAAAGGGAGTCGTTCTAAACAGTACAACTCGGGGCTATACACTAGATCATCAATATAGTTCACAAATCGATGTTGGGTTAAATCTTCTAAGGCTCGAATAGGCGGGTTTTGGGCCAGATAGTTTTTGCTACCATAAATTTTTAAACAATAATCTGATAATCGCGTAATGATGTAAGGGCCAGACGTAGGACGATCAATTGACACCACAATATCTGCCTCACGGTGTGAAAGCTTAATCATTTTTGGCACTGGAATTAAGTCGATGGTGAGTAGTGGGTATTGAATCGAGAACTCAGCCAGTAAGCGAGCTAAAAACGCAGTACCAAAGCCTTCAGGTGTGCCAATTCGCACACGACCTTGCAAAGGTTGATGTGGTTTTTCAATTTGTAAGAAAGCTTGTTCCATTTGCTCAACTCGAGGAACCAGTGCCATTCCTTCGAGTGTCAGCTCATAACCCGTCGCTTCACGCTTAAACAGCGTTGTACCCAAAGCAAGTTCTAGGGCCTGAATCCGTCTAGCCACCGTACTGTGCTCGACACCAATAATACGTGCAGCATTGGTCAAGGTTTTAGTCCGAGCTAAAACCAGAAAAAAATGTAGATGATCCCAATCCACTTTCATTTTTGTTGTCATCCTTGTGCATATTTGCACAACAATCGTGCATGAATTTCCGTTGGTGGTCAAAGTTTTCTTTGCTAGTCTCAATTGAAACTGGAATAAAGAAAATACATAGATAAGTATTTTCTAATAATTGAACACAATAAAAATATGGCCTACGGAGAGGTTATGAACACAATCCAAAAAATCGAATTGGAAACCGCTAAATTACTCATTAACGGAAATTTTATCGAATCTGAAACAGAGGAATGGCAAGACATTATTAACCCTGCGACTCAGGAAGTGATTGGTCGTGTACCATTTGCAACGGTTAAAGAAGTTGACGCTGCTATTCAAGCTGCACAAGATGCTTTTGCTTCTTGGCGTCAGACTCCAATTCAGGCACGTATGCGCATCATGCTCAAGTTACAAGACTTAATCCGTGCCAACATGAAAGAAATTGCGCAAGTACTAACGGCTGAACAAGGTAAAACCTTGGCAGACGCTGAAGGCGATATTCAACGTGGTTTAGAAGTCGTTGAACATGCCTGTTCAGTTGGTACTTTGCAAATGGGTGAATATGTTGAAGGTGTCGCGCGTGGTGTAGACACGTATACCTTGCAACAACCTTTGGGTGTCTGTGCGGGTATCACGCCGTTTAATTTCCCAGCCATGATTCCACTTTGGATGTTCCCAATGGCAATCGTGTGCGGCAATACATTTGTTTTAAAACCATCAGAACAAGACCCGTTATCAACCATGATGCTGGTTGAACTTGCCATTCAAGCAGGTATTCCAGCAGGCGTACTCAACGTTGTGCATGGTGGCAAAGAAGTGGTTGACCGTTTGTGTACCCATAAAGACATTAAAGCGATTTCATTTGTAGGTTCAACTGCGGTTGGAACACATGTTTATAACCTTGCAGGACAACATGGCAAACGCGTTCAGTCGATGATGGGTGCAAAAAACCATGTGGTTGTGATGCCAGATGCCAATAAAGAGCAAACCTTAAATGCTCTAGTGGGAGCAGCGTTTGGTGCAGCAGGGCAACGTTGTATGGCATTGTCTGTTGCAGTCATGGTTGGTGACAGCAAACAGTGGATTCAAGAGTTAGTCGAAAAAGCCAAAACCTTAAAAGTAAATGCAGGCCATGAACCAAATACTGACATTGGCCCAGTCATTTCAAAACGTGCTAAAGCGCGAGTGCTGGACTTAATTAATAGCGGTGTTGAGCAAGGTGCAGAACTTCTGCTTGATGGTCGTGATGTTCAAGTACAAGGCTATGAATCGGGTAACTTTGTCGGCGCGACGATTTTTAGTGGCGTAAATACCGACATGCGTATTTATAAAGAAGAAATCTTTGGCCCTGTACTTTCGATTATTTGTGTAGATACCCTTGAGGAAGCGATTGCGCTTATCAACGCCAATCCATTTGGTAACGGTGTAGGTCTATTTACTCAAAGCGGTGCCATTGCACGTACTTTCCAAAACTTAATTGATATTGGTCAAGTGGGTATCAATATTCCAATTCCTGTGCCAGTGCCTTTCTTTAGTTTTACCGGTTCAAGAGGTTCGAAACTGGGTGATTTGGGGCCATACGGCAAACAAGCTGTGCAGTTCTATACTCAAACCAAAACCATCACCAGTCGCTGGTTTGAAGATAGCCATGAAGTTGGCGGTGTAAATACAACCATTAGTTTACGTTAAGGGGATCACGGATGAATATCGCCTTTATCGGTCTAGGCAATATGGGCGGCAAAATGGCCCATAACCTACTTAAAGCCGGGCTCAAAGTTTATGGTTATGACCTCAGTGAAGTCGCGATTCAGCACTTCGCCGAGGCAGGTGGAGTGGTGTGTAGCAGCCCGCAGGATGCAGCTAAACAAGCAGATGTGGTCATTACCATGTTGCCTGCGGCAAAGCATGTTAAGGAAGTTTACTTAGGTGAGAATGGTGTCTTGGAAGTGCTAAAAGCAGGTAGCTTATGCATTGATAGCAGTACCATTGACCCACAAACCATTAAAGACATTGCTGCTGTTGCGCATGGTAAAAATATTAAAATCTGTGATGCACCCGTCTCTGGTGGAACCATTGGTGCTCAAGCAGGAACCTTAACCTTTATGGTGGGTGCCGATGATCAAACCTTTAATGAAGTAAAACCTGTGCTTAGCCACATGGGCAAAAATATAGTTCATTGTGGTGATGTCGGCGCAGGTCAAATTGCCAAAATCTGCAATAACCTGATTTTGGGTATTTCAATGGCTGCTGTTGCTGAAGGTATGGCGCTGGGTGTGAAGCTAGGTATTGACCCACAAGCATTGGCAGGCGTCATTAATACTTCAAGCGGTCGTTGCTGGAGCTCGGACGTATGTAACCCATGGCCGCATATTAATGAAAATGCCCCAGCATCTCGAGGTTACCAAGACGGCTTTGCAACTCAGCTGATGCTAAAAGATTTGGGTCTTGCAGTAGAAGCGGCAGGCCAAGTCAAACAGCCAGTCGTATTAGGTGGCATGGTGCAACAGCTGTATCAGCAAATGTGCATGCGCGGTAATGCCAATCTCGATTTTTCGAGCATTATTCAGCAATACCTGCCACAAGAGGCATAACGGTAAAGCCAAAGGATGGCTTTAAACACATAAACCCTGTCGTGAATAACAACAAATCCAGACTGAGGGAAAAGATATGATGGATTATCAAAATGCTGCACAGACTTTCGATTTGGAAAGCACTGCAAAACAGATGTTATCAGGTTCACTTGATGCCTTAAATGCTTGTTATGAATGCTGTGATCGACACGCAGATGGCGACAAAATTGCACTGTATTGGCAAGGAAAAGATGGACGAAAAGAGCAATATACCTTCCGTGAATTAAAAGAGTGGTCAAGTCAGTTTGCCAACTTTCTAAAATCACAAGGTGTAAAAGCTGGCGACCGTATTTCAGGTCTATTACCAAGAACACCCGAATTGATCGTGACTATTTTTGCAGCTTGGCGAATTGGTGCTGTCTATCAACCACTATTTACTGCATTTGGCCCAAAAGCGATTGAGCACCGTATTCAGCTTGCACAAAGTAAGCTGGTGGTGACCGATACGGGCAACCGTAGCAAGCTTGATGAAATTGAAAATTGCCCTGCAATTGTGACTGTCGCCGACGCACAAGGTACTCCGCTTAAAGCAGGTGATTTTAATTTTTGGAATGAAGTGAAACAGCAGTCTGATCAATGCGATCTGGTTATGCGTAGCATTCAAGATCCTTTCTTGCTCATGTTTACTTCAGGCACTACAGGTCCTGCTAAACCATTGGAAGTGCCTTTAAAAGCATTGATTGCCTTTGGTCGATATATGCAAGATGCCATTGGTTTAACCGAAGAAGATTCGTTTTGGAATATTGCTGATCCGGGCTGGGCGTATGGTCTCTACTATGCGATTACTGGGCCGTTATTCTTGGGTCACGCTACTTTGTTCTATGAGGGTGGTTTCAGCACAGATAGCCTATGCCAAATTGTGAAAGATTATAAAGTTAATAATTTGGCAGGTGCACCAACGGCTTACCGTATGATGATGGCAGCTGACCCAGCACAAATGGCGCCCTTAAAAGGGCAGTTCCGTGTAGTGAGCAGTGCAGGAGAGCCGTTGAATCCAGAAGTGATTCGCTGGTTTAAACAAGTGCTTGATGCTCCAATTTATGACCATTATGGGCAAACTGAAGTGGGCATGGTGGTGTGTAATCATCATGGCTTAAAGCATGAAATTCATGCCGGTTCAGCAGGTTTCCCAAGTCCGGGCTACCGCGTTGCGATTGTCAATGAACAAGGTGAAGAGCTTCCAGCGGACACCCCAGGAATTTTAGCAGTCGACATTAGCCAGTCTCCAATGATGTGGTTCGGTGGCTATAAAGAAAGTCGTAAATCGCCTTTCGTTGGTCATTACTATTTAACTGGCGACACTGCCGAGCTTCATGCCGATGGCAGCATGAGCTTTGTTGGTCGTAGTGATGATGTAATCACTACATCGGGCTATCGTATTGGGCCTTTCGATGTAGAAAGCGCACTACTCGAACACGATGCTGTAATTGAAGCAGCAGTGATTGGTGTACCTGATCCGGACCGTACCGAAGTGGTTAAGGCCTTCGTAATTTTAGCTGCGGATGCTCAACCTTCCGATACGCTTGCTGAACAACTCAGTCAATTTGTAAAAAAACGACTTTCTGCACATGCTTATCCACGTTTAGTTGAATTTGTGAGTGAATTACCTAAAACTCCAAGTGGCAAAATTCAGCGCTTTTTATTGCGTAATCAAGAAATTGCTAAACAACAAGCTAAAGCAGGGTAAAGGAAATAATAATGCAATTTACCGAAGAACAATTACTCATTCGTGATATGGCGAAAAGTTTCGCCCAAGAACAAATCAAGCCTAATGCCAGTGATTGGGACCGAGATGGAACTTTCCCAAAAGAAACTCTGACTCAAATGGGGCAACTCGGTTTTATGGGTATGCTTGTTTCAGAGCAATGGGGTGGTTCAGACACGGGTAACTTAGCCTATGTACTAGCTCTTGAAGAAGTTGCGGCAGCAGATGGCGCAACCTCAACCATCATGAGTGTACATAACTCGGTTGGTTGTGTGCCTATTTTAAAATTTGGTACCGACGAGCAAAAAGAGCGTTTTTTAAAGCCTTTGGCTCAAGGTGAAATGATCGGCGCTTTTGCCTTAACTGAACCACATACTGGCTCAGATGCGGGAGCTATTAAAACCCGAGCAGTGAAAGATGGTGACGATTACATTTTAAATGGTGCAAAGCAGTTTATTACCTCGGGTAATAATGCCGGCGTCATTATTGTGTTTGCCGTGACCGACCCGAGCGCAGGTAAAAAGGGCATTAGTGCCTTTTTAGTCCCACGCGAAACACCGGGCTATGAAGTGATTCGTGTTGAAGAAAAACTCGGTCTGCATGCTTCAGATACCTGCCAAATTGCGCTGACGGATGTACGCATCCATAAAAGTCTCATGCTGGGTAAAGAAGGTGAAGGTCTGAAAATTGCTCTCGCCAATTTAGAAGGTGGACGTATTGGTATTGCTGCACAAGCAGTCGGTCTAGCACGTGCGGCGCTCGAAGAAGCAACTCGCTATGCCAAAGAGCGTATTACTTTTGGAAAACCAATTTTTGAGCATCAAACTATCGCTTTTCGCCTTGCCAGTATGGCAACTGAAATTGAAGCAGCGAGACAACTGGTTCACTACGCTGCACGTTTAAAAGAAGCAGGTCAACCGTGTCTCAATGAAGCTTCAATGGCCAAGTTATTTGCTTCAGAAATGACTGAACGCGTATGTTCGAGCGCACTACAAGTATTTGGTGGCTATGGCTATCTCAGAGACTTCCCAATTGAGCGCATCTATCGTGATGCCCGTATCTGTCAAATTTACGAAGGCACAAGTGATATCCAACGTTTAGTGATTGCACGTAGTCTATAAAATCAGAACAAGGAATAAATAATGCAGTGGCAAAGTATTTTATTAGAAAAGCGTAATGGGGTTGGACTGATTACATTAAATCGCCCTCAAGCGCTCAATGCTTTAAACAGCGAATTAATTAGTGAAATTAATCAGGCATTAGATCAGCTCGAAAAAGATCGTGAAATTGGCTGCATCGTATTGGCAGGGTCTGAAAAAGCTTTTGCCGCAGGGGCAGACATTAAAGAAATGGCTGATTTAGCATTTCCTGATATTTATTTAGATGACTTTTTTCATCTTGCAGACCGTATTGCACAGCGCCGTAAACCTCTAATTGCAGCGGTGAGTGGCTATGCATTGGGTGGTGGCTGTGAGTTGGCGCTGATGTGTGACTTTATTTATTGTGCTGATAACGCCAAGTTTGGTTTACCCGAAGTCACTTTAGGTGTGATTCCGGGTATTGGTGGCACACAACGTTTAACCCATGCGATTGGTAAAGCCAAAGCAATGGAAATGTGCCTTACCGCCCGTCAAATGGGCGCTGTAGAAGCAGAACAAAGTGGTTTAGTTGCACGTGTGTTTACTAAAGAAGAATTACTTGAACAAACCTTGCAAGCAGCTGAAAAAATTGCGGCGCGATCTTTAACCGCAAATATGATGCTTAAAGAAACTATCAACCGAGCTTTTGAGGTGAACCTCACTGAAGGCTTACGTTTTGAAAGACGCATGTTCCATTCAATATTTGCAACATCTGACCAAAAAGAAGGAATGCAGGCTTTTGTTGAAAAACGAAAGGCAAATTTTAAAAATCAATAAGAGATCAATAAAATGAATACAGAAAATCACTTAATGATTGAGCAACAAGGTAAGTTGGCCATGATTACCTTAGACCGTGTGACTCATCTCAACGCATTGTCGCTAGATATGATTAAAAGTATTGGCACCCAATTGGAACTGTGGCGAAATGATGCTGCTGTTCAGGCAGTGTTAATTAAGTCAAATAGCCCAAAAGCCTTCTGTGCAGGTGGAGATATCCGCTATCTCTATGACAGTTATAAAAATGGCACGGCCGATTACAAAGGCTACTTTAGTGCCGAATATAAAATGCTAAATATACTGCGTGAATATGAAAAGCCAATCATTGTTGTGCTTGATGGCTATGTATTAGGTGGCGGTTTTGGCTTGGCTCAGGCTTGCCACATTGTGGTGAGCAGTGAAAAGTCCAGATTTGCCATGCCTGAAACAGCGATTGGCTTTTTCCCAGATGTTGGTGCAACTCATTTCCTATCTCGTCTTGATGATATTGGTGTTTATATGGCAATTACGGGTGAGCAGATCAGCAGTAGCGATGCGCTTTACCTCGATTTAATTGACTATCATGTGCCAAGCGAGCAGTTACAAGCGTTGCAAGATGCTCTCGTTGAAGCGCCAAGTTTAAGCAAAGAGGGAATTGAACGCATCATTACCCGATTTATTACTCGCCCTGCCGAAAGTGAACTCAAACAATTGGCAGAAGGTATTCGTAAACACTTCGGATATCAGCATTTAGATGAAATCGAGCAAAGTCTTGAAAATGAACAAGATGAAAGCTTAAAGACTTGGGCAAGTAAGATGCTTAGTATTTTGCAACAGCGCTCATTTATTGCCAAACAAACCAGTTTGAAACTGCAACATTTAGGCCGTGGGCTTTCTTTACCACAGTGTATGCAGCTTGAACGTGATTTACAGGATATTTGGTTTGAGCATGGTGACTTTATTGAAGGTGTCCGCGCTCTCATTGTCGATAAAGACAAACAACCACAGTGGCAAGAACGTAATTCGAAATTTGAACCAATTTTAGAAAAATTGAGCTAAACCGAATTATAAAAACATAAAAAGCTTAAGGAGATAAAGCGAGACCTGAAAATGCTTATGGTCAGGGCTGGTCATAAGCATAAAAAAGATAAAACAAGAAAATCTAAAAAGGATATTACGATGCAATCAATACATGGAAACGGTTCAAATACTAAAAAGTCGTCACATCGATTAGCAGGTATCTCTAGCATGGTCGGCACCACCATTGAGTGGTATGACTTTTTTATTTACGGTGCGGCAGCAGCGCTCATTTTTAATAAGCTATTTTTCCCAAATCTAGACGCACTTACCGGCGTGCTTGCCGCATTCGCAACCTATGCCGTTGGATTTATTGGAAGACCATTAGGCGGCTTAGTCTTTGGTCATTTTGGTGACAAGATTGGCCGTAAATCGATGTTGCTACTGACCTTGATGCTCATGGGGATCCCAACCGTACTGATTGGCTTATTACCGACTTATGAATCAATTGGATATTGGGCCGCGATTGGTTTGGTTGTCTTGCGATTCATTCAAGGTATGGCAATGGGCGGTGAATGGGGCGGTGCTGTACTGATGGCCGTTGAACATGCTCCCGAAGGCGGTAAAGGGTTCTGGGGAAGCTTGCCTCAAGCCAGTACAGGTGGTGGCTTAATGCTAGCCTCAATCGCGTTGGGTCTGGTGTCGTTATTACCTGAAGAAGCACTGTTTAGCTGGGGTTGGCGTTTACCATTTCTTGCCAGTATTATTTTACTGGCAGTAGGTTGGTATATTCGAGTAAAAGTGCCAGAGTCACCAGATTTCGAAAAAGTAAAACAACAGTCTGAAGAAGTCAAAGTTCCTGCTTTACAGGTTTTTAAAAACCATCCAAAGCAACTCATCACCATTATTTTGGCTCGCGCAGCTGAGAATGCATGGTTCTATATTGCCTCAACATTTACATTGGCTTATACCACTGCACAACTTGGAATTCCACGCCAAGACATTTTATTTGCCACCATTTGCGGCGCAGCCGTGATTTTAATTATGACGCCGTTATGTGGACATTTGTCAGATAAAGTCGGCCAACGCAATATGTTTATGTTTGGCCTATGCATACTGGCGCTTTACTGCTATCCATTTTTTACCATGCTCAATACAAAAGATCCGGTATTAGTGTGGACAGCAATTGTTTTAGCAATTGGCGTTGTGTTCCCAATTATGTACGCACCACAAGCTCAGCTTTTTGCCCGTCAATTTCCGGCAGAAATTCGATATAGCGGAATCTCGATTTCGGTACAGTTGGCTGGTGTATTAGGTGGTGGTTTGGCACCGATGATTGCTACTAAATTGTTGAGTGTCGGGCAGGGTAATCCATATCTAATTATGCTTTATATTGGAAGTATGGCTGTAGTCGCAATTATATCGACGTCATTTATGCCTTGTGATAAAAGCTTTGTAGTAGATACGCATCATACAAACCCTAAAAATTTAAATCTTAATACGAATGCTTCAGATCATTCTTGAGCTATTTGGAGAATAAAGGCCTAAGTTTTTCTTAGGCCTTTATTGAGGTAAGCTTAAAATTAAGATAATGACGATATATAGCTGTTGTAGAGATGAGATTGGTTTTTGTACGAATATATTGTATCAGGGGTGAAGTGGCTTTTTTCCAATCAAATGCGTTTTGATTTTTTGTCCAAGTAGATGAACCATTAAACCTAGCATCACAACAACAGAACCAAGCCATTGCCAGTTATTTAAATGTTCATCTAAAAAAATATTGGCAAAAATCATACTAATGACAGGAACCCATAACGAAAGTGGGCTAATCTTGGCTGCTGGATAACGTGTCAGCAAATAAATCCATAAACCATATCCAATAATAGTTGCGAAATAAGCTAAGAAAGCAGCAGCTCCCAAACCACGCCATGTTAAGGCGTGCCAGTCTACAACGACACCTTGCCAACCTGTATCTTGGATAGCGAATAATAAAAACCAAAGAGGAGTAAGAATATTTCCCCAAACGACTAACCCGATTGGATTAATGGACCCCATTCGTTTTATAACAATATTTCCACATGCCCAAGAGAATGCTGAACATAAAACGAGTATCAAGCCTAATAAAGGGATATGACTATGCTGTTGACCTAATGCAATCAGTAATAGTCCTAATGATGCGATAACGATTGCTAGCCATTGATTCCAAGATGCTTGCTCCTTAAGAAGAAATACAGCAATCATCACTGTAAAAAAGGCTTGTGATTGAACAACTAAAGCAACTAGCCCAGTAGGCATACCTGTGGCAATAGCACTAAACATAAAGGCAAATTGAGAAAAGTTGCTAATAAACCCATATGCCAAGAGCCATTTCCATCCGACTTGTGGAATACGAATAAAAAGTAGAGCGGGGATTAGAACTAAAATATAGCGTAAACATCCCAACATCATGGGGCTAATTTCACTCACACCAACTTTCATAAAATAAAAGTTAATACCCCAGATGAACACCACTGCAAAAGCAGCGAGTTTATCTTTCAACAACATGTGCTTATTCCTGAAAAGAGATTTACGACCTATCTAAAAGACAGGTCGTGTAAACGAGAGGAGGTTAGATTTTGTTATGCTTCGCAGGAACGAGAGTATCTAACTTGGGATGTTGATTACGTAATTTAAGTAGTTCCACATAGTCACGAATCATAAAAATGCAGAATAAAATCGCAGCACTAGCAATACCGAACCAGAACGCTTTTTGTAAACTTGGAATGAGGGACATTGCGGCAAAGATACAAACCATACCAATAATGGCAACATAACTGAGGTATGGGAAACACCACATACGAACTTTAATTCGTTCAGGGGCAACACGTTCTAGGTGACGACGTAAACGGATTTGAGAAAGGGCAATGATGATATAAACAAATAAAGCTACCGTACCATAGGACTCGACCAAGAAAGGAAAGATACCCTCAGGTGAAAAATACGAAGCTAAAATGGAAATATAACCAAATAGTGTGCTGAATAAGATGGCACGAACAGGGACTCCATTTTTAGACAATTTAGTTAAGGCACGAGGGGCATCACCATTTTTGGTTAAAGCAAACAACATACGGCTTGCAGCATAAACTCCTGAATTTAGACAACTCAGAACCGCAACTAAAATGACAGCATTCATAATATCTGCAACAAAAGGGATATTGAGTACTTTAAGTGCACTTACATAAGGTGTTGCGATATCGGGGCTGCTCCACGGCACAAGGCATACGACTAAAAAGATTGAGCAAACATAAAAGAGCAATACACGAGTGATGACAGATTGAGTTGCCTTAGCAACAGATTGCTCTGGATTTTTTGTTTCTGCTGCAGCAATTGTGACGATTTCAGCACCAAAATAAAAACCAGTAGCCGCAACTGCACCTGATAACACAGGAACCCAACCATTTGGCATAAAGCCACCATGGTTTAATAATTCACCTAGTCCTGAAGCTTGATGGTTTGGCCAGAAACCAAATAAATATAATGAACAAAGGAAAATAAATACCCCAATTGCTGCAACCTTGATAGATGAAAACCAAAATTCAAATTCACCAAAAGATTTGACAGAGAACAAATTGGTTGCGGTTAATAGAACGAGCAGAACCAGACTCACGATCCATTGGGGAATATCAGGTAACCAGTAAGCGAGAAGTTTAGCCCCAACAATTGCCTCAAGGGCAATCACGATCACCCAAAAATACCAATACATCCAGCCTGTCATAAATCCAGCGAGGCGAGATAAAAATGGTGAATCTTGAAAAGCGTAGCGAGCATAAGCATAAAAGGAACCTGTTACCGGTGAAGCAGTGGCTAACTCCCCCAGCATACGCATCACTAAAATGATTAAGGTACCTGTGATGAGAAATGAAAGAATGGCTGCAGGGCCGGCAGATTGAATCACTACTGAGCTACCGACAAATAGCCCCATACCAATGACACCACCAAGTGCCATCATCTGGACATGGCGTGGCTTCAAGCTACTTTTTAAATCTTGGTTTGAATCTGAATCATACATGGCTAACTCCCCTCATAATTTTTATAACCGTATCGTTAGGCTGATCGTTGAATAACACTTAAAGCATTTCGTCTTTTAAGTAATACCAGCGGTACAACAAGGCTTGCCCCAACCGTCTAAAAGGTCGAAATAAATGTGAAGGTAATGGTGACTGATAAATAGGTAGATCAAATTGTGGGCGTTGAATGCCCATTACTCGTTCTGCAAGACGACGTCCTGCCATTGCTGAAAAAGATACACCATTGCCGCCATAGCCAATTGCATAATAGATAGTTTCATCAGGATTAGGCTGTACAATTCGTGGCATCATGTCATGACTGACATCGACCCAACCCCACCATGAATATGCAATTGGTATACCACGCAAGCTTGGGAATTTGCGATAGAGTCCTTCTTTTAAACGCTCTAGATGTACAGGGTTATTTGCATCGGCTCCTGTTAAAGCACTTCTGCTGCCACACTGTACTGAACCATCAGGCAATAAGCGGTAATAATGGCGTAAAGTGCGAGTATCTGTAATGAACGTTGTACTATGTAGGCCTGCTTCTTTAAGCTCAGCAGCTGTTAACGGACGGGTGACAATAGAATTAGATAAAATTGGCATGATTTTGCCAGACAAGCTTGGATGCAAACCATTAGGTGTATAACCACCTGTTGCTACAGCGACTCGTTTAGCTTTGACCGTGCCATGGGGGGTACGTAGATAGTGAATACCATTACGTGTTTCCCAATCTAATACAGGACTTGAGGTATGTACTTTCGCGCCGGCAGCACGCGCTCTTTTTAAATATCCAAAAGCCAATTTTAAAGGATGTACACCAATACCATCAGGTTCGAGTAACGCACCGGCAGCTTCTTGGTCTCCAACAAATTCTTCGTGAAGTTGTTCGCGGCTTAGCATACGAGTGTTATAACCAAACACATCTTTCATGACTTTGCCTTCGTTTTCTAAAAACGCCAGTTTTTTTGCACGATGAGCAATATATAAATGCCCACCATCTTGTGCATCACATTCAATACCAGTTACCAGATGTTTAAAATAATCAAAACCTTCGCGGATTTCTGCATCTAAACGTTTGGCTATATCTAGTCCCCATTTTTCGATCCACTGTGAACGATATAACCGACCAGAAGCATTTTGACCTTGTCCACCATTTCGGCTTGTACAACCCCATGCACTACGATTTGCTTCAAGAACTAATGGCGCAGTGCCAAATTGTTCTGTAAGAGTTAACGCAGTTGAAAGACCAGTAAAACCGCCACCAATAATGACAATGTCGGCCTCTGTATCCCCTGGTAATGGGCCATCATCATCGGGAGGTGTTCCAGCCGTTGCAACCCAGTAGGTTGGTGCGTATTGTTCGTTGCCAGTTACGATCTTATCTGTCAACGGATCAAATTTAGCGTTGTAGGTTTTAAAGCCACGATGAATAGGTTCAGATATTGGATCAACTATTTTGTCTAAAGAAGTTAATTGTTGTACTGATTGATTCATGGGCAGGCTCCTTAAGCGGCTGCTTGCACGGGGCGATTTTTACGGAATGCATTTTTGACTAAAATTTTTCCATCTTTAAAGGTGAAAACATCAACCATGTTGGCTTCAATCTTTCCACCTTCAGGGGTTGATGCTGTAAATGTTGTTTCAGAAATTCCGTATAGCGCATCTTCGCTCAACCAGTGTTTACCATTAAGCCACTGTGCATCAGGAAAACTTTTAAAAGTATTTTCAAATGCTTGACGAACAGCTTCATGCCCTTGAATACGTGTACCGTATACCTCATCACCTGCAACTGTTTCAAAACAACAATCAGGATGCATACAGTCCATGAGTTGCTCTACATCGTGTTTATTCCATGCTGTAGAAAAGTCAGTGATTAGTTGCAAAAGTTGAGCTTGGTTCATCTTTTTAACTCCAAATACATACGAATCTTTTTTGATGATTAAACTGTACGGAAATAGAGCAATTAGCCGTAGTACCAGATTTAATGTTTTGATGGAGCCAGATTTAAATTAATTTAAATATTTAAAATTTATTAATTTTTTATGTTTTTCATATATTGGAATGGGTCTTGCATTTGTATTTGTGATGCCAGATTTCGGTAAATCATAGGTCTTCAGAAGCAAAATGCACCATGTTAAGCATTTGGGCTTCAAAATAGGTCGAGAAATGCACTATGGAAAGAGATCAGTTTGTAACAAGTCCAGTAGTACCAGGTATATGGAACGTATTATTTGCAGAGACTGAGCAAAGTGGACTCAATTTGCAGGGACGAATTTGCCGTATGATGTTTACTGCATTAGTACAAGGTTATCTCAAGCCAGATATGGCTGTTCCATCAAG
Organism: Acinetobacter sp. 1294243; assembly: GCF_000588015.1. Taxonomy (NCBI): domain Bacteria; kingdom Pseudomonadati; phylum Pseudomonadota; class Gammaproteobacteria; order Moraxellales; family Moraxellaceae; genus Acinetobacter; species Acinetobacter sp. 1294243. The sequence continues at coordinate 20,585 of NZ_JFXG01000021.1, read as the reverse complement.
TCGTTATTTGGCAGATCAACTTGGAGTTGGTCGTAATACTGTGACTATTGCATATCAACAACTCGTAGCTGAACGTATTTTAGAGTCTAGGCAACGTAGTGGACACTTTGTGCATCCCAGCTTCCAAATTGATAGTAGTGAAAGCAAAACGATAAAAACGACATCAAAATCTACAGAATGGGTTTCACGCTTTCGTCTTTGCCTATCAGCACAAAGGCATATTAATAAACCTGCGGATTGGATGAGTTACCCATACCCGTTTATATATGGTCAGCCTGACTTTGAAAGCTTCCCGGCTTCATCTTGGCGTGAGTGTGCTGTTAAAGCTTTATCAGCTAAAGATGCATCGATATGGGCAAGGGATATTACACAACAAGGTGATGATACTTTTCTTATAAATGCAATACGGCAACATATTTTACCGACCCGTGGAATTATGGCCAAAGAAAATGAAATATTACTTACGGTAGGAAGCCAGCATGCATTGTATATGTTGGCAGCACTACTACTTAAAGAACAACAAAGTGTTGGTGTAGAAAACCCTGGCTATCCTGATGCACGAAATATTTTTATGTTGCATACACCAAATATTGTACCATTAGCGGTCGATCATGAAGGCGTTACTCTAACAAATGCTGTGGGCTGTGATTATTTTTATGTGACGCCAGGGCGACAATGCCCAACAGGCATCACCATGTCTCCTTCACGCCGTAAAAAGCTTTTAGAACTGGCGGAGCAGCAAGATAGTATCATTATAGAAGATGAATACGATGCACAGGTTTTGGTTCAAAATACTACGATCCCTGCATTAAAAAGTTTAGATCGGCATGGGAGAGTGGTTTATATCGGGAGCTTATCTAAGCCTCTAGCACCAGGTTTACGCTTAGGATACATCGTAGCAGCCCCAGAACTCATTAATGAGTTGCGTCATTTGCGTCGTCTAATGCTTCGGCACCCCAATGTTTTTAATCAAAGAGTATTTGCCTTTTTTATTGATCAAGGTTATTACCATGGCATGTTACGTCGTCAGTTTCAGCTCCATAAATATCGTGGTGAGCAGTTAATATCAGCATTACACCATCACTTTCCTACATGGAACGTTTACGCATTAAATGGTGGCTCGGCATGTTGGATTGATACCCAAAGTGATATCAATTGTACTGTTTTAGCCCAATACGCAGCTAATGTAGGAGTTTTTATAGAGGCCGGTCAGCCATTTTTTCTAAGTACAGATCACCATCAACATTTTTTAAGGTTAGGCATTGGATCTATTACTGCCGATAAAATTGATGAGGGAATTCAGGCTTTAGATCAGGCAGTTAATGATTATAAGAAATACAATTAAAAAAATTTTTATGAGTCAAACTAATTTTTCGGGTAGTGCTTTTAGTACATTTGAAGCGAAAAAAGAGGTGCAAGTGCTACTTTTTTCTCGCTCCAGCTGTTCAATGTGTACCTAATTGATTATGAACTACACATCAATCAAGCATGCAAACATCGCATAGCCATCAATAACCATGGGTGGGCCTGCACGATGAGCACGAAAACCCGCAGCACGTAATAACCGCTCTACCCCCAGAGGAGAGGTGGTAATGAGTTGTTTTGCGCCTTGTTCCCTTGCAAAGTTGATAGATTCTTGCAGAATTGCAATAGAGACGGGCGATGACACAGCTTGACTAGCTGAAGATGGCGGATTTGAGAAATCTACTGCTGAGAATCTTGATAACTCCCAAATTTCTGGTGAGCAAGGAATAGGCATTCCATTAAGTAATTGAGGAAATATCTCACCAAGTAAATAAGGTTGAGTAGTTGGTAGTAATCTGGCACAACCAATAATATTAGATTCTCTATCTTGAGCGACGACATAGGCGGTATCGACTTTGTCAAACTGATCTAGTTCTTCATTATTAGGACAGTTCAACTCCCAACCTAAATATTCAACAAATACCCTATAGCGGTAATTTTTAAATTTAGTATATAGGCCTTCTGAAAAATTATTTTGAAATCCAGCAATAACATTCATTACAAGTGCTTCCACTTATTTTTCAAGTGACTTTACTTAACAGGTGAGGAAGCGGTAACTGTAAGAATTTACAGGTTTCTAAGAGAAATATGGAGTTAATTTAGCCATTGTTTGGGTTGTATTGATTTGAGCATAAATGAACTGTTCCCAGAACAAAGTATCGATTTTCTTTTCAATTAGTGTTTCAGTAACTTCAAATCCAATATCTGTACCAGATACATCAACAAGCATAATATTGCTTCGAGGCAGTCCAATTCTTTTTATACTCGTGATGCCATTGTACTCAATGAATTCCCAATCCCATCCCGTACTTAAAGCTGGGGTCAGTGATGTTGCCCATTCAGTAAAACCATAATAGAGAATTTGAGAATCTTCAATTTGTGTTGATTCAACAATAGATATGAGGTGTTGGAGCGGATAGTTCATGAGCTGGTTTTCATTCATTCGAATAAAACCATCTGCTGATATTGAGAAATGAGGGGGGATGGTGACCATGCTACCTGTTCAAGTGACTTGAATTGGGGTTCAATGGATAAATAACATAAATTATTGCCAATAAAATACTGTTATGTTTAACAGGTTAAATGTAATTGTATGGCATACACCGTTAAGCTGTTCTTACTAGATAGTTATTCAGCCTTTAAGGCTTACTTATGAAAAAACGAGAATTTTGTAGTTTTAATATGCAAACTGCCTTTTAAAAAATGCTAAGTAGATTGGTGTTGTTATAGATTTTTTAGTGTACATCAAGTCTCATTGTTAAAATAATAATCCTAAGCAAGGTGAGTTGTAATGTAATTGCTTGATTTATTAAATTATTAAAGGTGTATTTAGTTTCTTTACATAATAATTAGTAAAATTATACCGGCTAGATAGTTGATAGAAAATATTGTTTAATTAAATTAATGAAAACTGAATATTAATAATAATTAATAGATCTTCTGATCTTTTTTAAAATACTTATTTTTTGGAATAAAATGCATCCTGTAAAATTTAATTTTTCAAGCATAATCCGCACATGGAATATAACAACCTTAGAGGCTCTCATAAATTTAGTTTGGCTGAATAATTTACGACCATATCTGGCTTAAAAGAGTTGTTAATTAGATGATGAATTCAAAATCTGAAATTGAGAAATCAGATAAATAAAATTAGGTATCTAAAAGCGTTGTTGAAATAAAGGTAAACGAAGAGACCTGCGCTTCAATTGGATTGTTTGAATTCACAATATGCAACTGAACAAAAAATGATTTGTGAATGGAGTCTAATGAGAGTAAATGGAAAATTGGCAAGAGGATTTATTATCAGAATTTCTGATCGTAAAAAATGAATACCAGCTGTTTGAGATCGTTAAATCTACAGCTTCAAAGCTTGGATTTGATTATTGTGCTTATGGTATGCAGTCGCCATTATCTATTGCTGAACCAAAAACGATTATGTTGAATAATTATCCAGAAGCATGGCAAAAGCGTTATTTGGAACAGCATTATGTGAAGATAGATCCAACTGTGCAGCATTGTATGGTATCACTTCAACCTCTTGTCTGGTCGAGCCAATCTGCAAAGACACAAGAAGAAAAAGATTTCTGGGAGGAGGCGCGCTCTTATGGCCTTAATGTCGGTTGGGCTCAATCAAGCCGTGACTTTATTGGAACCAGAGGGATGTTAACACTCGCAAGATCCAGTGACCAATTGTCGGAAAAAGAGCAAAAGGCACAATATACAAATATGTATTGGTTGTCTCAAACAGTACATTCCAGCATTGCTAAAGTTGTAAATGAGATGGAATTCGCTCAGTTTAATCTTTATTTAACGAACCGAGAAAAAGAGGCACTGCGTTGGACTGCTGAAGGTAAAACGTCAGCAGAAATTGCCCAGATTCTAGGGGTGACTGAAAGAACAGTAAATTTTCACCTCGGAAATTCAATGCAGAAGTTAAATGTGAATAATAAAATTTCAGCAGCTATCCGAGCTGTGATGTTAGGACTTTTATAAAGTATACGTATAAATAATACATCTGAATAAAGTAAATGCTTGTAATATTTATATTTTAAATCAATCATTACTATAGCTTATTATAAAAGCTATTTATCTGAGTTTTATTTTAAAATTAAACCGAATGGGAAAATTTAGTTCTATATTATTTTGTTATTCATGATCTTATATGAAAGTCAAAGTTAATTATATTGATTTGTAAAATTATATATTGTTTGTAAGAAATTATAATGTTGAAGTGTGATTTATTTTTAAATGAATAATATAGGTGGATTGTTAATCTATACTTAAATGGCTTATTGCTATAAGAAATTAAATCTCAAAAAATCAAAAACTAAAATATCAATAAAAGAATTATACGAGCTAAGAATTCGCTTATGGATTGAAAGCTTTTAGATACTTGTTTAATACTAAAAAAGTAAAGATAAAAATGAATTTAATTTTTAATCTAATTGCAAAAATAAAAAATAGAAATGAGTAAGACAATTTATAAAAGGTGTCCAGCTTCTCGATTTTTATAAATATAGACCAACCTGTAAGCACTTACAGGTGTAATAAATGGCACCCACACATAAAATATAATGTGAATTTATATTTTAAACAAAAAGTATATTCATTTTTATTAAAAGCCCCGACGAGAAATGTAATTTCTAAATTAGCGAATTTTAAGGGTGCATTATAATTAATCGGAGTAAGTTATGGCTGTAATGGATACGGATAATATCATTGCAACATTGGAATCCCACGCAAATTTAAATGGAAGTAAGGTTGCTTTCGAGTATTTAGGGCGTCAATCGGGTGGTATTCAGTCTCTTACGTATAAAGATTTGAACGCTCGGGTTCAACATCAAGCTCAGGTATTAATGAATCTTGTAGACAGTGGTGATCGCGCTGTGTTGCTGTTTGAGCCTGGGTTGGACTTTATCGTATCGTTCTTTGCTTGCCTAAAAGCTAAAATTATCGCGGTACCCGTCAGCCTACCGTTTAATCGTAATGGTTTTTCTAATATTTTGAATATTATGAATGACTGTGAGCCAAAGATCGTACTCACAACCAAAAAGATTCTTGAGCTATCAGGTCTGATCACATTAAAAGCTCAAAATGAAAGCTTAATATTACATGCCGTTGATGCTGAGCTACAGCGTGATTTGGTACAAAAAGATTTCCCGCTCATTACTGAAGAAGATATCTGCTTCCTGCAATACACTTCGGGATCAACAGGTTGGCCTAAAGGGGTAATTGTTACCCATAAGAATATTATGGCAAATGAAGTCATGATTGCTGAAGCTTTTGGCACACAACCTGAAGATATTGGCCTTACCTGGCTACCTGTTTACCACGATATGGGGTTGATTGGTTCAGTTTTGCAAACTGTGTATGTGGGCCTGACTTGCTATGTCATGTCACCGCTAGACTTCATTCGTAAGCCTCTAAAATGGCTGCAATTTATCAGTGAAAAAGGTGTCACGATTACTGGTGGACCAAACTTTGCTTATGAATTATGTCTGCACCGCATCTCTGATGAGCAGGCTGCATCACTTGATCTGAGTCGTTTACGTGTGCTGTTTAATGGTGCTGAGCCGATCAAAGCTCACGTCATGCAACGTTTCATGGAAAAGTTCAATACCCAGTCGGAACTGAGACTAGATACTTTCTTGCCATGCTATGGATTGGCAGAGGTTACGCTTTTAGTTAGTGGTGTGACTGGTCCTCTCAATGCAATTTCAATCGATCGTGACAAGTTAAATGCCAATCTAATACAGGCCAGTCAAGATCCGACCGCCGTGCAAGTGGTGAGCTGTGGCAAGATCTCGGCACATATTGATTGCCGTATTGTCAATCCGCATACCCGTGAAGAAGTAGCGGCTCATGAAGTTGGTGAAATCTGGCTAGCAGGTGAGAGCGTTACAGCAGGTTACTGGCAGAAGCCAGAGGTCAATCAGGAAACTTTTGCGGCGACTATCATTGATGACGCGGGTCAGCCGAGTCAAGTGCACTACTTGAGAACGGGTGATATGGGTTTTGTCAAAGACGGAGACCTATATGTAACTGGCCGCCTTAAGGATGTGATTATCATCCGTGGCAAGAACTATTACCCGCAAGATATCGAGTGCTCTGTTGAAATGGCACATCCTGCTGTTCGTAAAGGCTGTGTTGCAGCAGTGAATGTTGCTGATTCTGAGGGAGTTACGGTTGTACTTGAGATCAAGAAGAAATCACTAGACAAGACTCTCAATTTTGAAGCCATTAGAACTCAGGTCAAGGAACAAGTGACAGCTGATATTGGCTTACCTGTAGAAGGTGTCTATTTACTGCATCAAGGCCGAATTAACAAAACTACTAGCGGCAAAATTAGAAGAAGAAAAATTAAAGAACAGATCGAACGCGGTCAACTGGTCTGTTTAACCCATCCAAACCGTAGAACGGTGATTGCTCGAAACTATGTCAAAAACGGCTTAGAAGTCATCCGTGATCGTGAGCAGCGGGGGCAGCTGATTCGTTATAGCTCCAATCTTCTCAACTCAATGATCAAGGAACGTGAAGTACGCACGCTGATTTTTAATCGTCTGAAAAGTGCTTTGTTTTAACCCTTACCCTTTAATCATTTGAGTGAAAATCCATGTCACTTACATCCAATTTGCGGCAGTTTCAGTCTGCTGCTCGTCTGGAGCAAATTTTAGGCTCCGTACATGATAACAACAACGATTTTTCTTGGTCCGCTGCCATCGAGCGTGATGAGAAGGAGCAATATCCTCAACGTGCTGTTGATTTTCTGAATGCGGTGGGTATGAACCGTTTCTATGTGCCTTCAGAGCTCGGAGGTCGTATGGAAATTGGTGAAGAGTTGCTATATCTGCATCGCGTGTTGGCACGACGAGATCTAACTATCAATTCGACCTATAGCACGAATGCTTGGTCTGTGATCGTATGGATCGGCGGTAATGCGAATCAATGCCAAAACATTGCTAGCCGAATTTTAAGTGGTGCTGCTCCAGCATTGGCTTATAGCGAGAAAGCGCATGGTGCTGACCTACTATCTAGTGAAGTGACAGCACAGCCTGCCGAGAGTAAATACATCTTAAATGGAGAAAAATGGTCAATCAACCGCGCCACTTTAGGAGACTCTTTAAGCCTGATCGCTAAAACATCGAACGATCGTGGACCACGTAGTTTGAGCGCATTCTGGCTTGATAAGCGTCATATGGCTTCTAAAGGAACATATAGTTTGAACCGCCTGCCAACAGTGGGTATGCGTGGTTTAGATATTAGTGGTATTGGCTTTAACAACGCTGAAATTCACAAAGATGCTTTGATCGGTGAAGAGGGCCAAGGGTTGGAACTTGGACTCAAAACCCTACAGGTAACGCGTGCATATTGCAGTAGTTTCTCGCTGGGGGCTGGCGATACGATGCTACGAATCGCGACCGAGTTTGCTATCGAACGCGAGTTATATAACAAAAAAGTAATAAGCATTCCATTAGTGCGTGAGCAACTTGCTACAGCCTATGCCTATCTATTAGCAGCGGAGGTGTTATCACTCGTTGGCGCGCGCGGATTACACGTTTGTATTAATCAGTTCAGTACATGGTCGCCAATCGTCAAGGTACTGGTGCCTGAGTATGTAGAGTCACTTGCCAAGATCACTTCTTCAGTGCTTGGGTCACGTTTCTTCTTAAGAAATGCATATGCAGATGGAATGTACCAGAAAGCATTCAGAGACCATCTGATTGTTAGTGTGTTTGACGGAAGTAGCACCGTTTGTCTAGACAGTCTGAGTTTCCAGCTCAAATCTGCCAATAAAGGTCGTAGCAAAAAAGCCGACCATCTCAACCAAGTTGAAGCTAAAGCACGCTATCGCCAGTTGTATGACTTACAAGTGGAGACAGACGCTATTGATTTCCGTGGGCTTGAGATTTTCAACCGAGATGGCGATTTGGTGTTGGAGTCACTGGAGACAATCATTGAAATGCTCAACGATGCCGAAGCCACAGTAGGGTTATCTACTGAAATGCTATCTACGCTACGTGAGCATGCAGATCGGCTTCTCGTTGAACAGCGTACATTAGATCAAAAAATTCAGAATTACTTTTCAAGCTCTGAGGAAAGCAAAGAGTTTGAAACGTTGCGTTTTAGTCTCGCTCGAGGCTACGCCGAGCTATTTGCCCGCATTGCTGTGCTGGGTTTCTGGGTCTTTAACCGTCATGGCTTAAGGACTGCTTTAAAGGATGGAGCATGGTTGATCATTTTCCTAAATGCTGCTGAAGGGCAGACATCTCCTCCTATTACGTCATTACGTGAAAGCACATTAGCAGATTTGCTAGACCGAATTTCAACCAACCACATGTTATCTGTTATCGATTTCGCATTGGCACCGCGTGATGCCAAACCAGTTAAAGAGGAGATTACCCCATGAATAAGGATAAAGTTTACTGGAGCGCGATCATTCGTACGCTAGTAGCTAAAGAGATGCGTGTAGAGCCTGAGACGATTGATCCAGAGCAAAAATTTACCAGTTATGGTCTTGATTCGATCGTTGCTTTGTCTGTGTCTGGGGACTTAGAAGATCTGACAAAACTGGAACTTGAGCCGACACTGCTATGGGATTACCCAACAATCAATGCATTGGCTGAATATCTGGTTTCTGAGTTGCAACAGGGAGTTGCTTCATGAATAACATTGCGAGCCTAGAACCAAAAATTCTGTCGCGTCATGCGATTTCTGCAGAACAACTTGGTATTTGGTATATCCAGCGTCTTGAGCCAACTTGCAGTGCCTACAATATGGTGGTGGCTTTTGATGTGAAGGTCAACCAGCCATTAGGCAATAAGCCGATGGAGATTTTGGAAGCAGTGTTACATGATTATCCGTTACTACGTGTAAGCATGCCTGCCAATGATCAGGGTATCGAGCAAATCATTTGGGATCGTGTATATCCTAATATCATTCTCTCTGATGCTCGTCATGTTGAAGCTTCTGATTTGACGAAATTAGTCGAACAGGATACCAAGCAACCATTTGACCTGACTCAGCCACCGTTGTGGCGTATCCATTGTTATGAGCGTGGTCAGAATCACTATGTGATTGCAGTTGTGATTCATCATGCCTTAATGGATTTCTGGTCGATTGGTCTATTGCTGCGTGATGTCTGCAAGCGTTTTGGACTGGTAACAGAGTCAAATGTAGTGAACGGAATCGAGTTCGCTCAATATGCAGATAAGCAGAAGAGCAACGTGATCGGTGATGCTGATGAAAGCTTACTGTTTTGGAAAAATGCGTTAAAGCATGCTCCACATGTGCATAGCATTCCACTTGATTATCCACGTCCAGCTGTGCAACAACATAAAGGTAGCTCGGTAATTTTCCGTGTACCTGAGTCAGTATCGTCTGGTCTTGTAAACTTGGCGAAAGATTATGAAATTACCTTGTTCGGTCTTGTATTATCGGGCTTCTATATCCTGCTGAACAAACTATCGAATGAAAATAATCTAGTCGTTGCCACAGCAGTAGCAGGTCGACTTGAACGCTCTTTGCGCAATGCACTAGGACAGTTTGTCAATACAATTGCTCTTAACATAGACATCGATGCTGATCAGACTTTACGTCAATTTACACAGCAGGTGCAGGAACAATTAAAACAGAGTCTTAAACATCAAAAAGTTGCTTTTTCCAGAGTGGTTGAAGCTGTTTCACCAAAGCGTGATGGCAGTATCAACCCATTGGCTCAAGTTGGAATGTTTTGGGAGCGTCTAGGTGGTTTGGATGAGTTTAAAGAATTACTCTTACCAATCCAGAATCCAGCTACTTTAGCTGGTCAAGACTTGACGCTAGGAAGCTTTCCAGTCCGCCAACAAGAAGGCCAACTAGATATTATGCTAGAAATGGGCGGTGAATATCAGGGTGAACTGGTTGGTGTACTGAAATATAACTCTGAAATATTTTCTGCGGAGTCTGCCGAGAATATGGTGCAACTACTGCAAGTTGTACTATCGGAAATGGTGGCTCATCCTGAACGTAAGATCGTTGAGTTAGATATCGCACCTGATTATGCGAATGGCATTCAGCTAGGCTATCTACCTGGTCAGGTGACTGATTATCCTCGACATGATCTACTGGGAATGATTCTGAAGCAGATCGATGAGCGTGGTGACAATCATGCTATGACTTCTAGAGATCATGCTGTCAGCTATCATGAGTTAGGTCAGCATATTGCTGGGATTGCTGAATATTTACGTGCACATGGTATTACCAATGGGGATCGTGTAGGTCTGATGGTAGACCGCACTGTGCTATTGCCCGCGGCAGTCCTCGGAATCTGGGCGGCAGGAGCAGCATATGTACCGTTGGATCCTAGTTTCCCAAGAGAACGTCTGCATAACATCGTAGAAGATGCTGAACCTAAAGTCATCTTGACCCAAACTGACTTGATGGATGCTCTTACAGTCTCTGTACCACGTCTAGATATCAATCAAGCTGGTGTTATTCCCCTTGAGCAAGTACGTGAGACGCTTGCCTTTGGTGATACCGCTTATGTGATGTACACCTCAGGTTCGACAGGTAAGCCTAAAGGCGTGCGTATTGGGCATCCTTCAATAGCTAATTTCTTGTTGTCTGTGAACGATAGGCTTCACGCAACTGCTGATATGCAGTTATTAGCGATCACTACTTATGCGTTTGATATTTCTGTTGTTGAACTATTGATTCCACTGATGTACGGCGGTGTGGTGCATGTGTGCCCACGTGAGATATCTCTAGATGGTAACCTGCTGGTTGAGTATATGCAGGCGAAGTCGATCAATGTTATGCAGGCAACGCCGTCCTCTTGGAAAATGCTCTTGGACAGTGAGTGGAAAGGTATCCCACATCTAACTGCACTTAGCGGAGGCGAAGCGCTAGATCCTGTACTCGCAGAAAAACTACTGAGCAAAGTCAGCTGCCTTTGGAATGTCTATGGCCCGACCGAGACAACTGTGTGGTCCAGTGCAGCCCACATCACCGATGCCAAATATATTGATTTAGGCGAACCAATGGCGAACACCCAGCTTTATGTTCTTGACGAACAGCAGCGATTGGTTCCACGAGGCGTTATGGGAGAGCTCTGGATTGGAGGCGAGGGTCTTGCAGTCGATTACTGGCATCGACCTGAGTTGACAGATGCACAATTTAGAACTTTACCATCCCTACCAAATGCTGGTCGACTCTATCGCACCGGAGATAAAGTCTGTCTGCGAATGGATGGACGTTTGACTCATCATGGACGTTTGGATTTTCAGGTCAAAATCCGTGGATTCCGTATTGAGCTAGGCGAAATCGAGAATGTTCTCAAACAGATCGATGGTATTACAGATGCAGTAGTCTTGGTTAAGACCACAGCCGACAATGATCAGAAGCTGGTGGCTTATGTGACCGGACATGACATTGAAATGGCTGGTCTAAAAAAGACTCTGCAAATCCATCTTCCGGCTTATATGGTGCCAAGTACGTTTATCCGATTGGATGAGTTTCCAATGACGGCTAACAATAAGTTAGATCGTAAAGCATTCCCTGAGCCAGTGTTTGAGCAGAACAACGATTATGTTGCTCCACGCGATTCGATCGAAATCGAGTTATGTACTACCTTTGAGCAGATTTTGTCAGTCAAGCGAGTTGGTATACATGATGATTTCTTTGAATTAGGTGGGCATTCATTACTGGCTGTGAAACTTGTCAATCATCTCAAGAAGGTATTTGGTACCGAATTATCAGTTACTTTACTTGCACAGTACTCAACTGTTGAGAGTTTGGGGGAGATCATCCGTGAAAATAAAGAAATCAAACCTTCAATCGTAATCGAACTGCGCCGCGGAACTTATGAACAGCCGCTATGGCTCTTCCATCCGATTGGTGGCAGTACCTTCTGTTATATGGAACTCTCGCGTCATCTCAACCCGAACCGTACTTTACGTGCTATTCAATCTCCGGGTCTGATTGAAGCAGATGCTGCTGAAGTAGCGATTGAAGAAATGGCGACACTCTATATTGCTGAAATGCAAAAAATGCAGCCTCAAGGGCCTTATTTCCTCGGTGGTTGGTGTTTTGGCGGTGCGATTGCATACGAGATCAGTCGTCAGTTGCGTCAAATGGGACAACAGGTCACAGGGATTGTCATGATCGATACACGTGCTCCAATTCCAGAGAATGTGCCTGAAGATGCTGATGATGCCATGCTTTTGTCTTGGTTTGCTCGTGATTTGGCTGTGCCTTATGGCAAAAAGCTGACGATATCAGCGCAATACTTGCGTGAATTGAGTCCAGATCACATGTTTGATCATGTGCTTAAAGAAGCTAAGGCCATCAATGTCATACCTCTGGATGCTAACCCATCAGATTTCCGACTTTACTTTGATACCTATTTGGCTAATGGCGTCGCACTTCAAACCTATTTCCCAGAGCCTGAAGATTTTCCGATCCTCTTGGTTAAAGCCAAAGATGAGTCTGAAGATTTTGGGGAAAGTCTCGGCTGGGATCATTTGATCAAAGATACGCTTACACAAGTGGATCTACCTGGTGACCATTCATCGATTATGTTCGCTGAGAACGTTGCGGCTGTGGCCAAAGCAATTGATCAGATGTACCCAATTCCTGCATAAGAAATACAAGAAGGTAGAACCACTATGGTGACCATAGAACATGCTTTCCTTATACCGGCCGAGATTGATAAGGTTTTTAAATATCTTGCAAACCCGGGCAATGATGCAAGCTGGCAATTGTCATGTAAGCATTCAGAGCTACTAGACACTACTCCGCGTGTGGGCAGCAAGTATGAACTTAATTTGAGCTTTGCTAGTCGTGAGTTGGCCTTTAAAGGTGAAATTACACATCTGGTACCGAACGAATTGTACGCCTTCCAAGTGTTAGAAGGACCGTTTTATTATAAAGGTACTTATCGCTTCAAACCGCATCCAGAAGGTACATGGATTGAATGGTTGTTTGAGGCAGAGCCGGGCGGCTTTTTTGGTGTATTTCCTAATGCACTGCTAAAAAAAATGGTTCTTGCCCAGTTCAAGAAAGATCTTGCTAATCTTCAGGCGCTAGCTCAGAAGGGTGGAACCTATGAGGCTGTGAGTACGCAAACGCAAGAGATTGAAGAGCCATTGGTAGAAGTCAAAAAACCATTGCAGGAGATAGAAGAACCATCGCCAGAGATCAAAAAACCATTGAAGGAGATCAAAGAATCATCGCAAGAGATCGAAAAACCAGTTCAAAAGACTCATCTAGTGATGGAGCAATATGCGCGATGGATTCTTAGCCATCGCCGTATTGTACTGACGGTGGTCATGCTTTTGACGATTGCCTTGGCATACCTTGCATCTGGTGTAAAAATTATTATTGATCCAGGCGCACTTGCACCGAATGGGCATCCTTATATCACCTCGACCAAGCTGATCGAAAAAAAATTCGGCTCCAAGTATATGGTTGTGATCGGTATTACACCGAAGCAAGGTGATATTTATCAGCCGCAAGTGTTGGAAAAAGTCAAACGAATTACCGAAGAAGTGGACAACGCCCCCGGCGTTGTTCGATCAACTATGATGAGTTTGGCTGCACGTCAAGCGAAAGGGATCATGGCTAATTCGGAAGGGTTTGATGCCAAAAAATTATTGCCGACCAGTTCAGTCACTCAGGATGATATCGATCAACTGAAAAAAGTGTTGGCAATGAATCCAACTTATATGAATTCAGTGGTGTCTAAAGATCAAAGAACTGCTGCAATTTTGCTTGAGCTTGAGGAAAGTCCAGAGGGCTTCCAGAAGATGATGGCTCCGATCAACAAAATTGTAGAAAGCGAACAATCTAAAGATATGACGCTCAGTGTCGGCGGTAATCCTGTCTATCTGGATAAAGCTGAAGATTACTCTAAGCGTATCAATATTTTGTTCCCGATTGCCGTATTGGTGATTGGATTGTTGCACTTTGAAGCATTCCGCAGTAAGCAGGGCTTGATTCTGCCACTCGTTACAGCTTTGTTGGCTGTGGCATGGGGTATGGGCATGATGGGGCTGTTCAAACAGCCGATGGATATCTTTAACTCGCCTACACCAATTTTGATTCTGGCTATTGCAGCAGGGCATGCCGTGCAGTTGCTCAAACGCTACTATGAAGATTTTGATCGTCTGATTGCTCAAGGGATGGAACCTAAAGCTGCCAATAGCGAAGCTGTGGTGCAGTCTTTAGTTCGTGTTGGTCCAGTTATGGTGCTGGCTGGCGGAATTGCGGCGGCTGGATTCTTCTCTCTGTTGACCTTCAATATTCCGACTATTCGTTCATTCGGTATTTTTACTGGAATCGGGATCATCAGTACGCTGATCATTGAGATGACTTTTATTCCAGCACTACGCTCAATGTTGCCACCGCCTTCGGTTACGAAGGTCAAACGCAAAGGGCTACCGATCTGGGATTGGATTCCAAATCGTATTGGCGATGCCATTTTGTCAGTTCGTCCACGAATGATATTAATGACTGCATTTGCGACATTTGGTGTTTTTCTTGCGATCGGCAGGAGCCGTATTGTGGTAGATAACGATAGTCGGAATTTCTTCTCTCGTGACCTACCGATGCAGCAGGATGACAGGTTCTTGAATCAGTCACTTGGTGGCACAAACAGCCTTTATATTATGGTCGATACGAAGGTCCGTGACGGTATTGAAAACCCAGAGATCCTAAAAGCGATTGATAATACAGAGAAGTTCGCGAATTCAATTCCAGAGGTTGGTAAAACAATCTCTATCGTGGACTATATCAAAAGGATGAATCAGGCAATGAATGCCGATCAGCCACAGGCATTTCAGGTTCCTGCAACCAAAGATGTTGTTGCTCAATATCTGCTGTTGTATTCAATGTCTGGTGAGCCGACTGATTTTGAATCCTACATTGATACTACTCAGCGCTATGCCAAGATCACGATTCTTATGAAAACGGGTAGCAACCACCGTATCAAAGAAATCCTTGAATCGCTAAAAACGTATATGGCGGCTCAATTGGGGGACAAGGCTGTAGTGAGTTTTGGTGGTGACGTGACGCAAACCATTGCTTTGACTGAAACAATGGTTCACGGCAAGCTTATGAACATTCTACAAATTTCATTTGCCGTATTCTTTATTTCAGCACTGGTCTTCCGTTCGATTTCAGCTGGACTGATTGTTCTGACACCACTTTTGTTCTCAATTCTTGCCATCTTTGGTGTGATGGGCTGGCTCGACATTCCGCTCAATATTCCAAACTCCCTTATCTCGGCCATGGCTGTAGGTATTGGTGCGGATTACGCAATTTATTTCCTCTATCGTTTGCGTGAAATCTTGCGCGAAGAAGGTGGAGATATCAAAGATGCTATTCGTAAAACATTAAGTACTGCTGGTAAAGCTTCTCTTTTTGTCGCGACTGCGGTCGCTGGCGGGGATGGCGTATTGTCGTTGTCCCAAGGCTTCCACGTACATCAATGGCTGGCGATGTTTATTGTGATTGCGATGCTATTCAGTGTGTTTGCAACCTTAATTATGGTACCTACAATGATTCTAATATTAAAACCTCGTTTCATCTTTTCCTCAAATAAGAAGAGCATCCCTGTTGCACAAACTGTCGTGACAAGCCTTTTGTTGGGTACTGCGCTCACCTTTTCATTACCTAAAACATCTCATGCAGATGAAGTTCAAGACATTGTTAATCGTAGTGATGATGCCTCTAAATTTCTGACCTCAAGTGCTAGTGCCAAATTTATTTTGACTTCTAAAAATGGTGAGCAACGTGTGCGCTTGACTAAAAATATGACCAAGCTTGCTGGAAATACTCAGAACAATATGCGTTTGACCGAGTTCATCTCGCCTGCAGATGTACAGGGAACCACGACGCTATTGATTGAGAACTCAAAAGGCAGTGATAGCATGTTTGTCTATTTGCCTGCATTGAAAAAAGTACGTCGTCTTGCCTCAGCGAATAAGGGGGATGCTTTTATTGGTACGGACTTTAGTTATGGTGATGTACTTGGCTATAAGCTAAGTGACTGGAAGTACACCAAACTTGCAGATAGCAAATTTAATGGCAAAGATTGCTACATGATCGAAGCAACGCCAATTAATAATACGGTGAAGAGTGACTTTGGTTATAGCAAACGTCGCATGTGCATTCTCAAAGACAACTTTGTTACAGCAACCATTGATATATGGGACACAGCAGGCAAACCGTTAAAGCATATTGAGTTCACGGATATCCGTCCTTATGGCAAAGTGAAACCAAGATGGAAAGCCATGAAATCTATGGCGAAGAATCTGCAAACTCAGCATATGACACAAGTGATCGTTAATGATTTTGTCGCAGAGAAAACTTTATCCGATAAGATTTTCTCACCGCAGAGTCTTGAAAAATGACGCAAGGTGCCTATTGGGTATTTGCATGCTGCAGTAGCTTTATGCTGCTGCAGCATGCTTATGCAGATGACAGCGAAATGAGTTTTGTAAGCCAGAACTCAGCCAGACTCGATGTCTGGTCATCAGATCGTGATTTAAGTTCGTTAAAAAACATTGGGCAAGCAAGTTTCTGGTCCAATGGTACGCTCAAGTTTAACCCTGAGTTTAAGATCCATTACGACATAAATATTGGAGACGAAACGAACCATACTGTAAACCCAGATCAGGTGAGTAAGGTGAATCGCAACTTACGTGAGTTGTACGCCTCTTACAACTGGGACCAGACCGTCTATGTCGATGTTGGTCGTCAGATTGTCGTGTGGGGGAGAGCTGATGGGATTAATCCAACAGATAATCTATCGCCCCGTGACTATACGCGCCTAGTACCAGATGAGACAGATCAACGTCTTGGAAATGATGCACTTAAATTGACATATATTCCTGAATCTGGAACTAATAAATGGACTGCATTGTGGTATCCGCGTAGTCGTTCAGATGTGATTCCATTGCGTCAGATTGCTGGTGTTCAATATGACATAGACCGTAAGAGCCGACCTGCATTTGCAGTGCGCTGGGATTATTCTGTAGATGGCTTAGATGTTGGTGCATCATATTTCTCGGGTTTGGA
The DNA here is from genome assembly GCF_000588015.1 of Acinetobacter sp. 1294243. Lineage (NCBI taxonomy): Bacteria > Pseudomonadati > Pseudomonadota > Gammaproteobacteria > Moraxellales > Moraxellaceae > Acinetobacter > Acinetobacter sp. 1294243. Next base: position 3,503 of record NZ_JFXG01000021.1, on the reverse strand, counting down.
CCATATGCCCGATCTGTCACTGCAGTCGTTATCTCCAACAGGAGCAACTTTACAACTGAAAAATAATCCTATGACCGTCTATGGATTTGATTTCAGTTATAACTATAACGATATCGTATGGCGAGGTGAAGCAGCCTATACCCACACTGATTCAGAAGGTAGTGAAGATCTTACGCACAAAAAAAATAATCTGACTGTAGTCATCGGTCCAGAATTAGCATTGAAGAATTCCACCGTGAGTTTAGTAGGTGTCTATAAACATACGGAGGACTTAAGATCTGCCGATAGTCTAACAAATCCATTATTGAGAGAAGTTTACCGTTATCAGCAAACCATCAGTAACCAATATGAGCGTGATCAATATGGAGCTATGCTGCGCTATGCACTTAACCTCCTGAATGACAATCTAAAGTTAGAAGTAACAGGTTTCTACTTTGCACCAGAGCCCAATGAGATGTTGAGAGTTCGTATTAATTACAACCTTAATGATCACTGGCAATTGAATGCAGGTGGTGATCGGTTCTGGGGCAGAAATGATACGGTGTTAGGACAATTTAGAGATAACAGTCTGGTATATGTCCAGGTTCGATATAACTTTTAAGATAATTCGCTCCAAAACAATGCTGGAGTTTGCAGTCCCTAATTAAGGTGATTTATGAATAATTTAAATAATGCAAAAAAAGATAATTTTTCACGGAAGACCATATTAGTAACAGGTGCAGCAGGTTTTATTGGCAGTAGATTGATCGTTGAACTTCTACGAGATGGTCATCAGGTGGTTGCCGCACTGCGTAATGCGGCAACTAAGAAAGAAAAGCTATTAGGTTTCATTGCAACACAAGGGCTGACAGATCCATCTATTTCTTTTGTTGAATATGATTTAAGTCATGACTTTAAGTTGGACTCTCTACTAACGGATACTCAAAAAAAGATCCATGTTGTTTATCATCTTGCAGCATCATTTAATTGGGGCATTAGCAAAGCTGAAGCTCAGCGTACGAATGTTAAATCAGGACTTGCTCTGATTGAATGGGCTGCGACATTGAAGCAGCTTGAGCGATTTATCTGGATTGGTGGATATCGAGTCGCTACTCCACCGCAAGAGTCTGCTGATGATTTGTATTATAAATATGGTGGTTACGAAGCTTCGAAAATTTTAGGGCATCAGGCTTTTATTGAGACATGTAAGCGTTTAAATGTGCCATGGACCGCAATAAATCCGGCGACAGTCATTGATGGTTTTTATACTTATGGTGATATGCAATATATTGGTATTGCCGAAATGATTGATAAGTTATATCAAGGACGTCTGCTGGCGCTGCCTGGAGGGAGTGATACATTCCTGCCACTGTGCAATATGCAATATATCGTGAGCTTTCTCATCCGAACGATATCTTTTCCTGAGACTATTGCTCAAGAGTATGTGTTACTTGATCCTGCGACACCTAAATGTCATCGTCTAGTTCACCTAGCTGCCGAGCACTTAGGGGTTAGCGCACCACATTTGCAAATACCTAAAGTTCTGCTCGAGAAATTACCCGAGGTATTGCTTGGTGGCTCAAAAGAGCAGCTCGCTTTCATTTCTAATGAAAACTATCATGTCACTGAAACAGAAAAGATAGCTGTTAAGATGGGTATCGCAGACCTAATCAATACCAGTCCTTATTTTTCTCGTTGGATTGATCGTCTGGTCCTTACACGTTTTGGTCGTATGCAAGCTCCAACGCCTAACTGTTTCAGCTATCAGAATCGATATTGGATAGAAATCTATACTAAACAACCAGTTGGTTCAGAAAAATCTTCTGCATTATTTTTACACGGTATTCCATTCGATAGCACATGTTGGCTCCCAATAATTAATAAAATCACCTATGATCAGGTCGCTATGATGGACCTACCTGGACTTGGGCGTTCAGGTAGTTACGAGGTGATGGAAGATAACAATCATCAGTTTATTGATAATGCTGCAAAGCTTTTAGCACCAAATAGTGTTGTTATTGCTCACTCGTTAGGATGTTTATTTGCATTGAGTCTTGCACAGAAATATCCAAATAAAGTTGCACGTCTTATCCTTATATCGCCTTATTTCGTGCAGGCACAGGCCGCAAAAATATTTCAAATACAAACGATCTCTAATCTAATTTTCCGTTTTGTATCGAAAGATAAAATTGCTAAAAATCTGCATCCAGATGGACAAAAAAATCTATCTGTTGGTTATGCGATGGATTCATTACACCGGGTGTCGGTAGCCAAGCATATTAGTGAGTATATGCATCGTATTAGTTTGCCTCAGCAGAGAGTATCTCAAACAGCTTTGTTAAACGAGCTTGGCTCTAAAGTTGAAATCATTGTTGGAGAGAAGGATCCAATTGTTACTACAATAAGTCCTAATATTCCTGTACATATCATTGCTGGCGCAGGCCATAATCCGCACGTTACCCATGTAGAAGCGGTTTATGATTATCTCACACCAGTTCTAACCAAATATATCAGCACCACAGTACAGCTCAGTGATGTCTGATATTTCCAAAGTACAGGTTTATGTCTGCCCGGTTTCACGCGTGCCACAAAACCATCTCATATTGAGTCATTATCTCAGCTTTCTCAATGCGGCAGAAAAGTTGAGATATGATCAATATCATCCTCATGCTGCACGACTTTTCTTAATCTCTCGTGTCTTAACGAAGTCTGTTTTAGCAGATAAGTTGGGTATTTCACCCTATGAGGTCATCATTCAATTACAACCTAACGGCAAACCTTTTATACAAGGTAGTAAAGCTATTTATTTTAATCTTAGTCATTCAGCAGATGTTATTGTTCTTGCGATGACTGAAAAAGGAGAAATAGGAGTTGATGTTGAACGGCTGGACCGTGGGTTCGATTGGATGCGTGTCGATAGCGTCTTAGCGCCAAGTGAAATTGAATGGATTCAGGAAAATGAAAGGATTGATCCATCCAGTGTATATCAGCGTTTTTTTCAAATATGGACCTTAAAAGAATCCTATATTAAATGTACTGGCGAAGGAATGAGTCGTCATTTAAAGAAGCTCAACTTTCATGTGTTAGCTGAACATATAGATTTTCTCGATTCAACTCGTGATATTCAAAAGACAGAAGAATATTATTTCCAAAGCTATGTCTATGATCATAACTTTATCTTTTCAATCTGTTTACAGCAGCTTCTTGCCCAAGAAAGATTTGATCTGGATTGTTTTCAATTAGTGCCATGTATATCTACACATCGAATAACGCCAGTACCCTGCAAATATAACTAGATTAACTCGATACAATTACTTATTTAAAAATCTGAGTCTATTAATGAAATATTCGGCCTTGAGCTGAGCTATTCTCAGAATATACTGTGAATTGATAGAACGTAAAATCATCGACCAATAAAAAGAAAAAAGCCCCAGTCTTTCGACTAGGGCCTTTTAAATTTGGAGCGGGAAACGAGACTCGAACTCGCGACCCCAACCTTGGCAAGGTTATGCTCTACCAACTGA